>NZ_JBEYRP010000002.1:9852-199526 GCF_040704085.1 Streptomyces sp. NPDC047841 | reverse complement strand
GAAGCCGACCACGCTGAGGTCCTCCGGAACACGCAGACCCAGCTCACGGGCGGCCTCGTACAGGCCGAGCGCCTGGAGGTCGTTGCCCGCGAAGACGGCGGTGGGCCGGTCCGGGCGGCGCAGCAGCTCCAGGCCCAGGCGGTAGCCCGCGTCGTGGTGGAAGTCGCCGGCCACGACGAGGGAGGGGTCGACGGGCAGTCCGGCCGTCTCCAGGGCGGCCCGGTAGCCGTCGACCCGGGCCCGGCTGCACATCATCCGGGACGGGCCGCTGATGGCGCCGATCCGGGTGTGGCCGAGTTCCACCAGGTGGCGGGTGGCGGCGAGACCGCCCTGCCAGTTGGTGGCGCCGATCGACGGCACGTCGGGGCCCGGGTCGCCGGCCGGGTCCATCACCACGAACGGGATGGAGCGGCTGGTCAGCAGCGCCCGCTGGGACTCGTCGAGTTCGGAGAGCACCAGCACCACGCCGTGCGGGCGGCGGGCGGCGACCTGGTCGGCCCAGGTGCGGCCGGGGGTGAGCCGGCCGGCCGACTCGGACAGGACCACGCTCAGCCCGGCGTCCCGGGCGACGTTCTCCACGCCCCGGATGACCTCCATCGCCCAGGCGCTCTCCAACTCGTGGAAGACCACGTCGATCAGCGGCGAGCGGGAGGCCTCGGCGCGGCGGCGCCGGTAGCCGTAGGCGCGCAGCAGCTCCTCGACGCGGGTGCGGGTGGCAGGAGAGACGTCGGCCCGGCCGTTGAGGACCTTCGAAACAGTCGGAGCGGAGACCCCCGCCTCACGGGCGATCTCGGCGAGGGTCGCCGTCTGCGTTCCTGCGGGCTTCGAGGGCTTCATGCCCGCGATCGTATCTCCGCCGGACCGCTTGACGAAGTCCTCGGACCACCGGAGGCCATCGGAACATTCGGAAGATCGGACGAAACATTCGAGCACGCGCCCGTCACATGTCCGCGCAACGCGAACACCCCGCCTCCGGGAACCCGGGGGCGGGGTGTCGAGTGGAGCGCCGGGCAGGCCTTGCACCTGCATCTCCCCGCAGGAAGCGGGGCGTCTTTCCTTGGACCACCAACGCACTGCGTCCGTACCGGTGTTCCGGCCGTTCGCTGTGTGATGATCATAGCGCAGTCGGGGCAGTTTCCCCAACTCAGCCCTCGGCCACCGCCTCGAACCGCCACCGGTGCACCGCCCGGGTCACCAACTCCGGGTCCGGCTGCGGCAGTTCGGGCAGCGGGGCGTCGTACGGCGCGTCCCACCACGTGACGACCAGCACCCGGTCCTGCGGCGCGCGGAAGGTCTCGCGGCGCAACGGCTCGCCGGCGAGGGGCTGTTCGCGCACCCAGGCCAGCAGGTCCGCGCCCCGGCCCGCGGCGGCCCGGGCCTCCCACATCAGGGCGACGGTCACGAGTAGAGATTCTCCTTGCTGACCTCGTGCACATGGTCGTGGCCGGGCACGTGCGGGTCGGTCACCGGCAGGGAGGAGTCGGCCGACAGGTCCCAGCCGGACGCGGCCCGGTTACGGGCGACCATCTCGGCGCCGAGCGCGGCCACCATCGCGCCGTTGTCCGTGCACAGCTTGGGGCGCGGTACGCGCAGCCGGATGCCGGCCGCCTCGCAGCGCTCCTGGGCGAGGGCGCGCAGCCGGGAGTTGGCCGCCACACCGCCGCCGATCATCAGGTGGTCCACGCCCTCGTCCTTGCAGGCGCGGACGGCCTTGCGGGTCAGCACGTCGACCACGGCCTCCTGGAAGGAGGCGGCCACGTCACGGACCGGGACCTCCTCGCCGGCCGCGCGCCTGGCCTCGATCCAGCGGGCCACGGCGGTCTTCAGGCCCGAGAAGGAGAAGTCGTACGCCGGGTCGCGCGGGCCGGTCAGGCCGCGCGGGAAGGCGATGGCCTGCGGGTCGCCCTCCCTGGCGTACCGGTCGATGACCGGGCCGCCGGGGAAGCCCAGGTTCAGCACGCGCGCGATCTTGTCGAAGGCCTCGCCGGCCGCGTCGTCGATGGTCGAGCCCATCGGCCGGACGTCCGAGGTGATGTCCGTCGAGAGCAGCAGCGAGGAGTGGCCGCCGGACACCAGCAGGGCCATCGTCGGCTCGGGCAGCGGGCCGTGCTCCAGCTGGTCCACGCAGATGTGGGAGGCGAGGTGGTTGACGCCGTACAGCGGCTTGCCGAGCGCGTAGGCGTACGCCTTGGCCGCCGAGACGCCGACGAGCAGGGCGCCCGCGAGTCCGGGGCCCGCGGTGACCGCGATGCCGTCCAGGTCCTTGGCGCCGACCCCCGCCTCCTTCAGCGCGCGGTCGATGGTGGGGACCATCGCCTCCAGGTGCGCCCGGGACGCCACCTCCGGCACGACACCGCCGAAGCGGGCGTGCTCGTCGACGCTGGAGGCGACGGCGTCCGCCAGCAGGGTGGTGCCGCGGACGATGCCGACACCGGTCTCGTCGCAGGAGGTCTCGATGCCGAGTACGAGAGGCTCGTCGCGTGAGTCAGTCATTGATATCGGTTCCTTGTACTGAGGCGGAGCCCGCGGCCGCGCCGCTGCCGGGTTCCGTGGTCAGGCGCATCACCAGGGCGTCGACGTTGCCCGGCTGGTAGTAGCCGCGCCGGAAGCCGATGGGGGTGAAGCCGAAGCGCTCGTAGAGCTTCTGCGCGGGGAGGTTGTCCACCCGGCATTCGAGCATCACCTCGTGGCACTCGAACGCGGTCGCCGCGCGCAGCAGCTCGGTCAGCAGGCGGGCGCCGAGGCCGGTGCCCTGGTGGTCGCGGGCGACGGCGATGGTCTGCACGTCGGCCAGGTCACCGGCGGCGGCCAGGCCCGCGTACCCGACGATCCGGCCGTCGGCAGACTCCGCGACGAGATAGCAGCGGGTGGCCTCGGGGCCCCGGGAGTGGGCCAGCTCAGACCAGAACATGCCCCGGGACCAGGCGTCCTCCGGGAACAGGTCCCGTTCGAGCCCCAGGACCGGGTCGAGGTCCCACCAGCGCATCTCGCGCAGTCGGGGGGGTGCCGGCTGTGTCACTTGGGGGTGACCACCTTGTAGTTCTTGGGGACCTGGGCGTCCGGCCGGCGCAGGTACAGCGGCCGGGGGGCCGTGAGCTCCTCGCCCGCGGCCAGCTTCTCCGCGGCGAGCGAGGCCAGGGCCGCGGCGGACACGTGCTCGGGCTCGTGGGCGCGCGGGAACGTGTCCGGGTAGAGCAGCGCGCCGGCGCCGACCGCGGGGAGGCCCGCGACCCGCTCGGCGATGTCGGCCGGGCGGTCGACGGCCGGGCCGGTCAGCCGGGTCCGGGAGTCGGCGTACGTGGCCCAGTAGACCTCCTTGCGCCGGGCGTCGGTCGCCACGACGAAGGGGCCCTCCTCGATGTCGGCGGCGTAGGCGAGGCCGTCCAGCGTGCACAGGCCGTACACGGGGACGCCGAGCGCGAGGCCGAAGGTGTCGGCGGTCATCAGGCCGACGCGCAGGCCGGTGTAGGGGCCGGGCCCGGTGCCGACGACGATCCCGGTGACGGCCTCCAGCTTCAGTCCGGCCCCGGTGAGGAGCCGGTCGACGGCCGGCAGCAGCAGCTCTCCGTGCCGGCGCGCGTCCACCTGGCTCGACGAGGCGATGACGTCGGTGCCGTCGTGCAGGGCGACGGTGACGGCGGGTGTGGCGGTATCCAGAGCGAGCAAGAGCACGCGAACAGCCTACGGCGCCCGCGCCGCCCGCAGGGTCGTCCGGGACGGACGGTCACCGACTGCTACGGTCTGTACCAAGTACGACATGTACACCGGATGACGGCACTAGGCAGAGGTGGCGCAGGTGGCAGGGACCAGCTCGGGGATCGTGGCCGCCCTCACCGCGGCGGCGCTGGGAACGGTCGGGTTCCTCGCCTACCGGGCCCAGGCGACCGTCCCGGCGGCCCTGGGCGCGGCACCGGCGGTGCACGCCACCCCCACCTCCAAGGCGCCCCGGGACCGGCACCACCCGACCGCCCTGCCGAGCGGCTCCGGAACGGGTGAGCGGGTCGTGTACTCGCTGGACGACGACCGGGTCTGGCTGGTCACCCCCGGCAACCGGGTGCAGCGGACCTTCCCGGTGCGGCCGGGCACCGTCGACCCGCCGGCCGGCACGTACTGGGTCACGTCCCGCTCCAGCACGGCCACCGGCACGGACAGCGTCCCCATCGAGCACGTGGTGCGGTTCACCAGCGTGGACGGGGTGACCGTCGGGTTCAGCGCGGCCGTGGACGGCGGCACGGAGGGGACGGCGGCGGACCCCGGCGTGAAGACGGGCGGCATCCGGGAGACGCGGGTGGACGGGAACGCGATGTGGAACTTCGCGACGATCGGCGTGAAGGTCGTGGTGATCCGCTAGGGCCTCTCGTTTGGATCAGGCCGGGCTGATCCAAACGAAAGACCCTAGGCGCGGTGCCCGGACCCGCCGCCGGGCGGCCGCGGGGACGGCGTGGCCGGGCGCGGCCGGGCGCCGGCCGCCTGCTCGTCCCGCGCGGCTTCGCAGGGTTCGGGCCGCGGCGGCCTGGAGATCGCGTCCGCCGCAGCGCAGGCCGCCAGCAGATCACGCATGGACACCGGTTGCACCGTGGGCATGGGCGCCTCCTGAGCTGCGGGGGCGGACGCACTTAGGCACACCTAAGTACGGGCTGGGTACCATGTGACCACGCCCGGGATGTCCTGCGCAATATCTTGCCGACGGCTTGTCGGAATGTGTCGGCGGTCTCAGCCGGACAGCGTTTCCAGGTCCGTCTCGGACCACCGTTCGCCCAGGCCGGTGACGGTCACGTGCCGTACCTCGTCCGTGGTGTCGCCGACCGCGCGGTGGATGACCACCTGGAGGCGGTCCTCGGTCAGCTCCTCGACCTTGCCCTCGCCCCATTCCACGACGATCACCGAGTCGGGCAGCGAGACGTCGAGGTCCAGGTCCTCCATCTCGTCCAGGCCGCCGGAGAGCCGGTAGGCGTCGACGTGCACCAGGGGCGGCCCGTCGCCGAGGGACGGGTGCACCCGGGCGATCACGAAGGTCGGCGAGGTGACCGCGCCGCGCACGCCCAGGCCCTCACCGAGCCCGCGGGTCAGCGTGGTCTTGCCCGCGCCCAGCTCGCCGGAGAGCATCACCAGGTCGCCCGCGCGCAGCAGCTTGGCCAGTCGGCGGCCCAGCTCGCGCATCTGCTCCGGGGAGGTGACGGTCAACTGGGTCTCAGCGGGGTTGTGCGGTGCTGCTGGTGCTTCCATAGCCACTTACGGTAGCCCCTGCGGGCACCGCACCCGCACGGGTGAGCAGGTCGGCGAGGCGGTCGGTGACCACTTCCGGGTGCTCCAGCATCACCAGGTGCCCCGCGTCCGGCACGAGCACCAGCTCGGCGTCGGGCAGCAGGTCGGCGATGGCCTCGCTGTGCTCGCTGGGCGTGACCAGGTCCTGGACGCCGGCCAGCACCAGCACCGGCATGTCGCGGAAGCAGACGAGCGCCCCGGTCTTGTCGTGGTCGGTGAAGGCCGGGTAGAACTCGGCGACCACGTCGATCGGGGTGGACTCGATCATCCGCTCGGCGAAGCGCTCCACGGCCGGGTCGACGTCCCGGCCCGCGAACGAGTACCGCTTGATGATCCCGGCGAACAGGTCGGCGGTGGCCCGGCGCCCCTTCTCCACCCACTCCGCCTGCTGTCCGAGCGCCTTGAGCACTCCGGGGAGGATCCGGCGGACCGCGTTGACGCCGGCCACCGGCAGCCCGAAGTTGACCTCGCCGAGCCGCCCGGACGACGTCCCGACGAAGGCGGTGGCCACGACCCGGTCCCGGATCAGCTCGGGGTACTGCGCGGCGAGGGCCATCATGGTCATGCCGCCCATCGAGTGACCGACCAGCACCAGGGGCCCGTCCGGTGCGGCGGCGTCGAGCACGGCCTTCAGATCGCGGCCGAGCTGGTCGATGGTGAGGGGCTCCCGGTCCCGGGTCTGGGCCACGCCCCGCCCGGACCGCCCGTGGCTGCGCTGGTCCCAGTGCACCGTCCGTACGACCCCGCGCAGGGCCGCGCGCTGGAAGTGCCAGGAGTCCTGGCTGAGGCAGTAGCCGTGGCAGAAGACGACGGTGACCGGGGCGGGGGCCTTGCGGCCGAAGAGCCGGCGCCGGCGCGGCGAGACGTTCGGGCCGGTGTCGGGCTCGGCCTCGTCGACCTCGTAGTACAGCTCGGTGCCGTCGTCGGCGTACGCCTTGCCGGGGGTGCCGCGCAGGGTGCCGTAGGGGCCCGCCGCGTCCAGCGCCAGCCGGGCCCTGCGGCGCATTCCGCGCCCCACCGTCATCCGTTCGACGGCGACACCGGCCGCCGCTCCCGCGGCGAGCACGCCTATCGCGGCGCCGGCGATGCCGGTCGCCCTGCGCCAGCTCCCGGCCGCCCCCGCGGCGGAGGCGGCGGCCGCCGAGGCGACGACGTCCGCCACGAGCTCCGCGCTGCTCTCGGTCACGTACCGCTCCTCTTCGCCGTACTGCAGTTCGCCTGGGTGGGTGCCGCCGCGGAACGGGTTACCCGAGTTCTCGCGCGTTCACATGAAGGCGCCCGGCCGGACGCGGTGGACGCGTTCAGGTGGGCACGCTCACCGCGACCCGTTGACATAGACGCGGGGAACGCGCGTTCCGATGCGTGTGACGATCTCGTACGCGATCGTGCCGCAGGCCTGCGCCCAGTCCTCGGCCGTGGGCTCACCGCGGTCACCGGGCCCGAACAGCACGGCCTCGCTGCCCACCGGGGGCTCGTCACCGCCCAGGTCCACCACGAACTGGTCCATGGCGACCCGCCCGGCGATCGTCCGCCACTTGCCGCCGACCAGCACCGGGCCGGTGCCCGAGGCGTGCCGCGGGATGCCGTCCGCGTAGCCGACGGGCACCAGGCCGAGGGTGGTGTCGCCGGGCGTGACGTAGTGATGGCCGTAGCTGACGCCGTGTCCGGCCGGGGTGCGCTTGACCAGGGCCAGCGAGGCGCTGAGCGTCATCACCGGGCGCAGCCCGAAGTCCGCCGGGGTGCCCAGTTCCGGGCTGGGCGAGACGCCGTACAGGGCGATGCCCGTGCGGACCAGGTCGAAGTGGGACTCGGGCACGGTGAGGGTGGCCGGCGAGTTGGCGATGTGCCGCACCTCGGGCCGTACGCCCCGGTCCTCGGCGTACGCCAGCATCTCGCGGAACCGGGTGAGCTGGGCGGCGATGGACGGGTGCCCCGGCTCGTCGGCGCACGCGAAGTGCGACCACACCCCGGTGACGCGGACCAGCCCCTCGGCCTCCGCGCGCAGGGCGGCACCGACCAGCTCGGACCAGTCCTCCCCCGGCTGGCAGCCGTTGCGGCCGAGTCCGGTGTCGGCCTTGAGCTGCACGCGCGCGGGGCGGCCCGCCGAGCGGGCGGCCTCGACGACCTCCCGCAGGGCCCACATACCGCTCAACGAGACGTCGACGTCGGCCTCGATCGCCTGCCGCCAGGGCCCGCCGGGCACCCACAGCCAGCACAGGATGCGGCCGGGCAGCCCGGCCGCGCGCAGCGCGAGGGCCTCTTCGGCCGTGGCCGTGCCGAGCCAGCTCGCGCCCGCCGCGAGGGCGGCGCGGGCGCACGGCACCGCGCCGTGGCCGTATCCGTCGGACTTGACGACGGCCATCACGGCGGCGCTCCCGGCCCGGGCGCGCAGGGCCCGCACGTTGGCGCGCAGGGCGCCCAGATCGATCTCGGCGCGGGCGCGCAGGGCGGCGGTCGGCACAGCTGGTGTCTCACTCATGGCACCCCCAGTCTCTCAGAGCCGCCCTCCACGGGACGCGGGCCGGGTCCCGCGGTTGCGCCTCCGGCGGTCACCGGGGTCCGGGCCGGGTGCGCGGCCCCACCGCCGGGCTCCGGCCGTCACCCGGCCGCGGGCACGCGGAGGCTGACCGCGCCCCTGCGGACTCGCGCCACCGTCCGCCACATTGCGCCGCCCGGCCGGAGCCGCCGCCCGACTCCGGCCGTCACCCGGCCGCGGGTGCGTGCGGGCTGGGCGCGCAGTTCCCCGCGCCCCTAGGGAGTTGCACCACCGTCCGCCACACCGCACCGCCCGGCCGAACCCACCGCCCGGCTCCCGTCGTCACCCGGCCGCGGGTGCGTGCGGGCTGAGCGCGCAGTTCCCCGCGCCCCTAGGGAGTTGCACCACCGTCCGCCACACCGCACCGCCCGGCCGAACCCACCGCCCGACTCCCGTCGTCACCCGGTGCGGGTGCGTGCGGGCTGAGCGCGCAGTTCCCCGCGCCCCTAGGGAGTTGCACCACCGTCCGCCACACCGCACCGCGCCCGGCCGGAGCCGCCGCCGGGCTCCGGCCGTCACGCGGCCGCGGGTGCGCGGGGGCTGGGCGCGCAGTTCCCCGCGCCCCAATGAAGTTGCGCCGCCTTCGGTCGTGCCGCGGTGGGCCGGTCAGTTTCGTACGTCCCTCCATGCCTTCGGGATGTGTGACGCCACGTCATGGGCGCCCGTGGGCGCGCCCTCCGCGGCGAAGCGGCCCGCCAGGCCGTGGAGGTACGCCGCCACGCTCCCGGCGTCCGCCGCCCGCAGGCCGGCCGCCAGCAGGGAACCCGCCAGCCCGGACAGCACGTCCCCGCTCCCGGCCGTGGCCAGCCACGGCGTCCCGGTGGCGTTCACCCGCACCGGTCCGCCCGCGAAGTCGGCGACCAGTGTCGTCGACCCCTTCAGCAGCACGGTCGCCCGGTACACCGCCGCCAGCTCCCGCACCGCGGAGAGCCGGGCCGTCTCGACCTCCTCGCGCCGCACCCCCAGCAGCGCGGCGGCCTCCCCCGCGTGCGGGGTCATCAGCGTCGGCGCCGTACGCCCGCGCACCGCGTCCCGGTCGGCCAGCCGCAGCCCGTCCGCGTCCAGCAGCACCGGCACGTCCGCCTCCAGCACCTCGGCGACGGCGGCCGCGTCGTCCCCGGCGCCCGGCCCGACCACCCACGCCTGCACCCGCCCGGCCTTCGCGGGCCCGGCGTCGGAGACGAGGGTCTCCGGGAAGCGCGCGATGACCGCGTCCCCGGCCGGCCCGACGTACCGCACGGCCCCGGCCCCGCCCCGCAGCGCGCCCGACACCGCGAGCACGGCCGCCCCGGGATAGCGGGCCGACCCGGCGGCGATCCCGACCACCCCGCGCCGGTACTTGTCGCTCTCCCCCGTCGGCAGCGGCAGCAGCCGTGCCACGTCGGCGTGTTGCAGGGACTCCAGTACGGCGTCGGCGGGCGGCGGTTCCAGGCCGATGCCGATGAGCCGCACCACTCCCGCGTACTCCCGCGCGGGATCCACCAGCAGCCCCGGCTTGTACGCGCCGAAGGTGACGGTCAGGTCGGCCCGGAGCGCGGCCCCCCGCACCTCCCCGGTGTCCGCGTCGACACCGCTGGGCAGGTCCACGGCCACGACGGCGGCCCGGGACCGCGCCACCACCCCGGCGAGCCGCTCGGCGTCCGGCCGCAGCCCGCCCCGGCCCCCGATGCCGACGATCCCGTCCACCACCAGGTCGGCCCCCAGGAGCAGTTCGTCCGCGGCGGCGGAGTCCGCGGCGGCCACCGTGCCGCCCGCCCGCCGCAAGGCCGCCAGCCCCCCGCCGTGGGCCCGGCCGGGCGTCAGCAGGACGGCCGTCACCCCGGCGCCGCGCCGGGCCAGCCGGGCCCCCGCGTACAGGGCGTCCCCGCCGTTGTCCCCGCTGCCGACGAGCAGCACCACCCGGCTGCCGTACACCCGCCCGAGCAGTTCGGCGCAGGCGGCGGCCAGCCCGGCGGCGGCCCGCTGCATCAGCGCGCCCTCCGGCAGCCGTGCCATCAACGCCCGCTCGGCGGCCCTTACCGTCTCCACGCTGTACGCAGTACGCATGGCACCGAGTCTGCCCCGTAACCCCCGCCGTCCACACCCGGCACGGGACCGGTCAGCCCTCGGCGACCACCACGGCCGAGGCCACGCCCGCGTCATGACTGAGCGACACGTGCCAGGCCCGCACGCCCAGCTCGGCGGCCCGCGCGGCCACGGTCCCCTTCACCCGCAGCCGTGGCTGCCCGGTGTCCTCCACGTACACCTCGGCATCGGTCCACTGCAGTCCCGGCGGCGCGCCCAGCGCCTTCGCCAGCGCCTCCTTGGCCGCGAACCGGGCCGCGAGCGAGGCGATGCCGCGCCTGTCCCCGCTGGGCAGCAGCAGCTCCCGCTCCACGAACAGCCGGTCGGCCAGGCCCGGCGTCCGCTCCAGGGACGCCCGGAACCGGTCGATCTCGGCGACGTCGATGCCCACCCCGATGATGCTCATGCCGAGCACCCTACGACCCCGGTGACGGGCGGCGCGGCGACACCACGTCGGACCCCGGGCGCCGTACGGCCGCCGCAACCCGGGCTCTACGCTTCCGGCATGACGTCCTCGCGTGCCTATCTCTCCGACCTCTTCTCCCTGGACGGCCGGGTCGCCGTGGTGACCGGAGGCAGTTCCGGCATCGGGCGGGCCATCGCCGGGGCGCTGGCCCGGGCCGGGGCGAAGGTGGTGATCGTGGCGCGACGGAAGACGGAACTGGACGCCACCGTGCGGGAGCTGACGGCGGACGGCTGCCGGGCCGCCTGGGTCAGCGGTGACCTGGGCACCCGCGACGGGGTGCGCGCGGCGGCCGAGGAGGCCGCGGCCGTCTTCGGCGAGCCCGACATCCTCGTCAACTCCGCCGGGATCAACCTCCGTCCGCCGATGGACGAGCTGGGCGAGGAGGTCTGGGACACCACCATGGCGGTGAACCTGGAGGCCCCGTTCCTGCTCGGGCAGCGGTTCGGCCCCGGCATGGCGAAGCGCGGCTTCGGGCGGATCATCCACGTCACCTCCCAGCAGGCGCACCGCGCCTTCGTGCAGAGCGGCGCGTACGGCGTCTCCAAGGGCGGCCTGGAGTCCCTGGCCCGCTCCCAGGCCGAGGCGTGGTCGCCGCACGGCGTCACCTGCAACACCCTGGTGCCGGGTTTCGTGCTGACCCCGCTCAACAGGCGGCTGCAGTCCGACCCCGGGAAGGTGGCGGCCCTGGCCGCGCGCACGATGGCCGGCCGCAACGGCCTCGCCGAGGACTTCGCGGGCGCGGCCGTGTTCCTGGCCGGCCGCGCCTCCGCCTACATCACGGGCCAGTCGATCCACGTGGACGGCGGCTTCTCCGTCCACTGACGAAGCGTCACTCGGCGGAGCAGCACCGGACGGAGCAGCACTCGACGGAGCGGCACTGGACGAAGCCCCGCCCGACGAGGCCCCGCACCTCACTCCACCGTGACCGACTTGGCCAGGTTGCGGGGCTGGTCCACCTCGTTGCCCCGGGCCGTGGCCAGCTCACAGGCGAAGACCTGGAGCGGGACCGTGGCCACCAGCGGTTGCAGCAGGGTGGGCGTGGCCGGGATGCGGATCAGGTGGTCGGCGTAGGGGACGACCGCCTCGTCGCCCTCCTCCGCGATCACGATCGTCCGCGCGCCCCGCGCCCTGATCTCCTGGATGTTGGAGACGATCTTGTCGTGCAGGACCGACCGGCCGCGCGGGGACGGGGCGACGACGACCACCGGCACGTCCTCCTCGATCAGCGCGATCGGTCCGTGCTTCAGCTCGCCGGCGGCGAAGCCCTCGGCGTGCATGTAGGCCAGTTCCTTCAGCTTGAGCGCGCCTTCGAGGGCCACCGGGTAGCCCACGTGCCGGCCGAGGAAGAGCACCGTGTCCTTGTCGGCCAGCGTCCGCGCCAGCGCCCGTACCGGCTCCATGGTCTCCAGGACCCGCTCGACCTCCTCGGAGATGCGGGACAGGTCCTTGATCACGGCCTGGATCTCGTCGCCCCACTTGGTGCCCCGGACCTGGCCCAGGTAGAGCGCGACCAGGTAGCAGGCGACCAGCTGGGTCAGGAACGCCTTGGTGGAGGCTACGGCGACCTCGGGACCCGCGTGCGTGTACAGCACCGCGTCCGACTCGCGCGGGATCGTCGAGCCGTTGGTGTTGCAGATCGCCAGCACCTTCGAGCCCTGTTCGCGGGCGTGCCGCAGCGCCATCAGGGTGTCCATGGTCTCGCCGGACTGGGAGATGGCGATTACCAGCGACCGCCCGTCCAGGATCGGGTCGCGGTAGCGGAACTCGCTGGCCAGCTCCACCTCGCACGGGATGCGCGTCCAGTGCTCGATGGCGTACTTGGCGATCAGGCCCGCGTGGAAGGCCGTACCGCACGCCACGATGACGACCTTGTCGATCTCGCGCAGCTCGGAGGGGCTGATCCGCACCTCGTCCAGGGTCAGCGAGCCGGACGGGTCGATGCGCCCGAGCAGCGTGTCGGCGACCGCCTTGGGCTGTTCGGCGATCTCCTTGAGCATGAAGTAGTCGTAGCCGCCCTTCTCGGCCGCCGAGGCGTCCCAGTCCACGTGGTAGGAGCGGACCTCGGCCGGGCGGCCGTCGAAGCCGGTGACCGTGACGCCGTCGCGCCGCAGTTCCACCACCTGGTCCTGGCCCAGCTCGATCGCCGAGCGCGTGTGGGCGATGAACGCGGCGACGTCGGAGGCGAGGAACGCCTCGCCCTCCGCGACCCCCACCACCAGCGGGGAGTTCCGGCGGGCGCCGACCACCACGTCCGGATCGTCGGCGTGCACCGCGACCAGCGTGAACGCGCCCTCCAGCCGCCGGCACACCAGCCGCATCGCCTCGGCGAGGTCGGCGGTCGCCGAGAACTCCTCGGCCAGCAGATGGGCGACGACCTCGGTGTCCGTCTCGGAGTTCAGCTCGTGGCCGCGCTCGGCCAGTTCGGCGCGCAGCACGGCGAAGTTCTCGATGATGCCGTTGTGGACCACCGCGACCCGGCCCGCGTTGTCCAGGTGGGGGTGCGCGTTGGCGTCCGTGGGGCCGCCGTGCGTGGCCCAGCGCGTGTGCCCGATGCCGGTCGTGCCGGCCGGCAGTGGCCGTTCGACCAGTTCCTTCTCCAGGTTGACCAGCTTCCCGGCCTTCTTCGCGGCGGCCAGTCCGCCGTCCGCCAGTACGGCGACACCGGCCGAGTCGTAACCCCGGTACTCCAGCCGCTTCAGCCCGGCCATCACGACATCGAGCGCCGACTGCGACCCTACGTATCCCACGATTCCGCACATGGGCGGCAGCCTACGGGCCGACAACGATCAAAAACCGCCTCCGCCTGCCCGAAATCGGAAATTCCCACCGTCGTACGAAGGCCCGCGGTGGCCGGAAGGCACCGCGTGACGGACCCCACCCGCCGTGCCGTTCAGACTCCGTTAACAATGGACTGTGATCTCACCGGTCTCCTCGATGCCCCGGAGCGCCCACCGGCACAGGCCGGAGGCGACTCCCTACGTCGATCTCACCCGTGCCGAGTGGAGCGCGCTGCGCGACAAGACGCCGCTGCCGCTCACCGCCGAGGAGGTGGAGAAGCTCCGTGGCCTCGGCGACGTCATCGACCTGGACGAGGTGCGGGACATCTACCTCCCGCTCTCCCGGCTCCTCAATCTCTACGTCGGCGCCACGGACGGCCTCCGGGGCGCGCTGAACACCTTCCTCGGGGAGAAGGGCTCCCAGTCCGGCACCCCGTTCGTCATAGGGGTCGCCGGCTCGGTGGCCGTGGGGAAGTCCACGGTCGCCCGCCTGCTCCAGGCCCTGCTTTCCCGCTGGCCCGAGCACCCGCGCGTGGAGCTGGTCACGACGGACGGATTCCTGCTGCCCACCCGGGAGTTGGAGGCCCGGGGCCTGATGTCGCGCAAGGGCTTCCCCGAGTCCTACGACCGCCGGGCCCTCACCCGTTTCGTCGCCGGCATCAAGGCAGGCAAGGACGAGGTGTCCGCGCCGGTCTACTCGCACCTCATCTACGACATCGTGCCCGGCGAGAAGCTCACCGTCCGCCGCCCGGACATCCTGATCGTGGAGGGCCTGAACGTCCTCCAGCCCGCCCTGCCCGGCAAGGACGGCCGCACCCGGGTCGGTCTCGCCGACTACTTCGACTTCAGCGTGTACGTGGACGCGAGCGCCGACGACATCGAGAGCTGGTACCTCAGCCGCTTCAAGAAGCTGCGTCAGACGGCGTTCCAGAACCCGAACTCGTACTTCCGCAAGTACACCCAGGTCTCCGAGGAGGAGGCCCTGGACTACGCCCGCACGCTCTGGCGGACCATCAACAAGCCCAACCTGGTGGAGAACATCGCCCCCACCCGGGGCCGGGCCACCCTGATCCTCCGCAAGGGCCAGGACCACAAGGTGCAGCGCCTCAGGCTCCGCAAGCTGTAGCGGTACCTGTTGGATGGGCACATGCTGCATCTGCGCCTGATCACCCCCGCGGAGCGGACCGACGAGGTGGTCCGCCTGATCGAGACGACGGTCGGCACCACCCACCTCGTGGTCCTGCCCGGCGCCGCACGCGCCCCCGCCGGCGATGTCGTGCTGTGCGACGTGGCCCGCGAGGCGGGCGACGAACTCATCGCCGGGCTACGGCGCCTCGGCCTGGACGACACCGGCTCGATCGCCGTGGAGACCATCGACCTCTCCCTGTCCCGGCGGGCCGAGGAGGCCGAGGAGGAGGCGCCGGGAGAGGGCGCGGACGCCGTGCTGTGGGAGGGCCTGACCGAGGCCACCCACGAGGAGTCGACGCTGTCGGTCACCTACGCGGCCTTCATCACCCTGGCCACGATGATCGCGGCCTGCGGTGTCGTGCTGGACAACGCGATCCTGATCGTGGGCGCGATGGCGGTGGGACCGGAGTTCGGCCCGCTGGCCGGTATCTGCACGGCCCTCGTGCGACGCCGTCCGCGCCTGGCACGGCGCTCGCTGACCGCGCTGCTGGTGGGCTTCGCGCTGGCGATGGCGGTGACGGTCGGCTTCACCCTGTTCATGGACGCCATCGGGCTCTTCCACCGGTCCGACCTGGAGGGCGAGCGCCCCAACACGGCCTTCGTGTACGCCCCCGATGCCTTCTCGCTCATCGTGGCGATCCTCGCCGGCATCGCCGGCACGCTGTCCCTGACCTCCGCCAAGTCGGGCGCGCTGGTGGGTGTCGCCATCTCGGTGACCACGGTCCCGGCCGCCGCCAACGCGGCGGTGGCACTGGCCTACGGCGACACGTCCCAGACGAGCGGCTCGACGGCCCAGCTCCTGCTGAACCTGCTGGGCATCATCCTGGCGGGAACGCTCACCCTGCTCGCGCAGAAGTACTTCTGGGCGAGACAACGGCGGCGCCCCCGCTGAGGGCGACGCAGCCGGCCCCGGAACTATCCGAGCGCCGACTTCACCGCGTCGGCGAGCCGTCCGGCGACGGAGCGGGCCTGCTCGATGTCGGCGGCCTCGACCATCACCCGCACCAGCGGCTCGGTACCCGAGGGACGCAGCAGCACCCGCCCGGTCTCCCCGAGTTCCCGCTCGGCCTCGGACACGGCGGCGGCGAGGTCGGCCGACGTGCGCACCCGCGACTTGTCCACGTCGGGCACGTTGACCAGCACCTGCGGCAGCCGCTCCATGACGGACGCCAGGTCCCGCAGCGTACGGCCGCTCTCGGCGACCCGTGCCGCCAGCAGCAGGCCGGTCAGCGTGCCGTCCCCGGTGGTCGCGTGGTCCAGGATGATGACGTGCCCGGACTGCTCGCCGCCGAGGGCGTAGCCGTGCTCCTTCATCTCCTCCAGGACGTACCGGTCGCCGACGGCGGTCTGCACGAGCCGGATGCCCTCGCGCTCCATGGCCAGCTTGAAGCCGAGGTTGGACATCACGGTCGCGACGACGGTGTCGGAGCGCAGTGTGGAACGCTCCCGCATCGCCAGCGCGAGCACGGCGAGGATCTGGTCGCCGTCGACCTCCTCACCGGTGTGGTCCACGGCCAGGCAGCGGTCGGCGTCGCCGTCGTGCGCGATGCCGAGGTCCGCGCCGTGCTCGACGACCGCGGCCTTGAGCTTGTCCAGGTGGGTCGAGCCGCAGCCGTCGTTGATGTTGAGGCCGTCCGGCTCGGCGCCGATCGTGACGACCTGGGCACCGGCCCGGGCGAACGCCTCCGGCGAGACCCCCGAGGCCGCGCCGTGCGCTTCGTCCAGGACGATCTTCAGCCCGTCGAGCCGGTTGGGCAGCACCGCGAGCAGGTGGGCGACGTACTGCTCGAAGCCCTCCTCGTGCGAGCGCACGCGCCCGACCCCGGCACCCGTCGGACGCTCCCACGGCTCGCCGTGCCGGTGCCCGTGGTAGACCGACTCGATCCGGTCCTCCAGCTCGTCGGCGAGTTTGTGGCCGCCGCGGGCGAAGAACTTGATGCCGTTGTCCGGCATGGCGTTGTGGCTGGCGGAGAGCATCACGCCGAGGTCGGCGCCGAGCGCTCCGGTCAGGTGTGCCACCGCGGGCGTCGGCAGCACGCCGACGCGCAGGACGTCCACGCCCGCGCTGGCCAGACCGGCGACCACCGCCGCTTCCAGGAACTCCCCGGACGCGCGCGGGTCCCGTCCGACCACCGCCGTCGGCTTGTGGCCCTCGAAGGTGCCCGCCTCGGCCAGCACGTGCGCCGCGGCGACGGAAAGGCCGAGCGCCATCTCGGCCGTCAGATCCGCGTTGGCGACACCGCGCACGCCGTCCGTGCCGAAGAGTCGTCCCACTTGTCCTCCTGAGGAAGCGTCCTTGCTGCCGGGATGATGGCAGACGCCATCGCATCCGATCACACAAGCCTTTGAGCGTCTTGTGTCGTTATACGCCCTTGGCTGGGATAAACGAACGCCCCGACGGCACACGTGGCGTGCCGCCGGGGCGTTCGGAGTACGAGCAGAGGCAGCTGCTGATTAGCGCTTGCTGTACTGCGGGGCCTTGCGGGCCTTCTTCAGACCGGCCTTCTTCCGCTCGACCGCGCGGTCGTCGCGGCGCAGGAAGCCGGCCTTCTTCAGCGGGCCACGGTTGTTGTCGACGTCGGCCTCGTTCAGCGCACGGGCGACACCGAGACGGAGCGCACCGGCCTGACCGGAGACACCGCCACCCGCGATGCGGGCGATGACGTCGTAACGGCCCTCGAGCTCCAGGACCTTGAACGGCTCGTTGACTTCCTGCTGGTGCACCTTGTTCGGGAAGTAGTCCTCGAGGGTGCGACCGTTGATCTTCCACTTGCCGGTGCCCGGGACGATCCGGACGCGGGCGATGGCGTTCTTGCGGCGGCCCAGGCCGGCGGCCGGCTGCGGCTCGCCGAAGCGGGAGGCCAGGGACTCCGAGGTGTACTCGCCCTCGACGGGGACCTCGGACTCGGTGGTGTAGCTGTCGATGTCAAGCTCTTCGAGCGGCTGCTCGGCAGTGGTCTCGGCCACGATTCTCCTCAGATTCTCTTCAGTCTTAGGGGGTGGCCGGACTTACTGCGCGACCTGGGTGATCTCGAACGGCACCGGCTGCTGGGCGGCGTGCGGGTGCTGGTCACCCTTGTAGACCTTCAGCTTCGAGAGCATCTGACGGCCCAGGGAGTTCTTGGGGAGCATGCCCTTGACGGCCTTCTCGATGGCCTTCTCGGGGTTCTTGTCGAGCAGCTCGTCGTAGCGGACGGAGCGCAGACCACCCGGGTAACCGGAGTGGCGGTACGCCATCTTCTGGGTCCGCTTGTTGCCGGACAGGTGCACCTTGTCGGCGTTGATGATGATGACGAAGTCACCAGCGTCGACGTGCGGCGCGTAGATCGGCTTGTGCTTGCCCCGCAGGAGGGTCGCAGCAGTGGTGGCGAGACGGCCCAGGACAACGTCCTGGGCGTCGATGACGTGCCACTGGCGCGTCACATCGCCGGGCTTGGGGCTGTACGTACGCACGGTTCGTAGCCTTCGCTTCGAGTGAATGGTCCTAAACAAGGTCACCGAAACGATCACGACAGCCTTGATCCACGGCGGCGACGCAAACCGCGTGCGTGGGGTCGCTGGTCATCGGCCCGGTGGACCGGTGTAAGGGCCCGTCCCGTGAGAATGAGCAAGCCAATACACAACGAAGAGGCAGCTTACCGGGCAGCCCCCGGACGGGTCAAAACGAGGCAGGCCGTCAGAGGGACCCCGCACCCCCGGCCCCCCGTCTAAGATGCGCCCCATGAGTTACGGGCAGGGGGGACCCCAGTCTCAGTGGGATCCCTGGAAACCGAATTCCCAGCAGCCGTGGAACAGCGGATCCGACGACGGGACGCCGGACTGGGCCGCGCTCGCCGAGGCATCGGAGACGCGGAACAAGCGCCGCAAGCTGCTGTTCATAGCCGGCGGCGCGCTCGCCACCGTCGCGATAGGCACCGCGGTCGCCATGGCCGTCGTCTCCGCGAACGGGGGTGACCCGCAGGCCGGTCCCAGCAACCTGCCCGCCAGCGGATCGCTGCCCGGCACGGGCACCGCGACGCCGTCCTTCGCGCCTACCAGCGCGCCGCCGCCGCTGGATCCCACGGACTTCATATCCAGCGCCAAGAAGGACACCGCCCCGCTGAGCCCGGACACCCTGTTCCCGGGCACGCAGCTGACCATGGACGGGACGGTGTACAAGAAGGGCCCGACGGCCGACACCAAGAGCTGTGCCACCGCCGCGGGCGGCTCCCTCCCCAAGATCCTCACCGGCAACGGCTGCACCCGCCTGATGCGCGTGACCTACACGAACGGCGGCGTCGCGGTCACCGTCGGCGTCGCCGTCTTCGACGACGCGGACACGGCCGCCAAGGCCAAGGGCCAGACCGACGACCGCAGCATCGTGCGCTCGCTGTTCGGCAAGGGCGTCAAGCCCTTCTGCGACGGCGCCTTCTGCCGCTCGACCAGGAACTCCTACGGCCGCTACGCCTACTTCACGATCTCCGGCTTCACCAGCGGCAAGGACGTCACCACCAAGGACACCAAGGTGTTCGGCGCCGGCAACGACCTCGCCCAGTTCACCGCGAACCAGATCCACCGCCGCGGCCAGGTCCAGGCCTCGGCCGCCGCCCGGTAGCCCGCCGCGCGCCTACCGCCGCTTCAGCCGGAGCCGCAGCGGCACCACGGCCGACTCCAGCTGGGCGCGCAGGGTCATCTTGGAGGCGCCCTCCGTGCGCTCGGCGAACCGGATCGGGATCTCCACCGCCGTGTGCCCGGCGCGTACGGCCTTGTACTTCAGCTCCACCTGGAAGCTGTAGCCCACGCTGTCCAGGGACGACAGGTCCACGTCCCGGAGGGCCGCCGCCGACCACAGATTGAAGCCGGCCGTGATGTCCTGGATGTCGGTGCCGAGCACGGCGCGGGCGTACCGGTTGGCGAAGCGGGACAGCAGCACCCGGTGGGCGCCCCACCGCTCGTCCAGCGAGCCGCCCTCGACGTACCGGCTGCCCACGACGAGACCGGCGCCGGAGGCGAGGGCCGCCTCCAGCATGCGGGGCACGGCCTCCACCGGGTGGCTGCCGTCGGCGTCCATCTGGACGACGTACACGGCGCCCTCCGCCAGCGCGGCGGACATCCCGGCCGCGTACGCCCGTCCCAGCCCGTCCTTCTCGGTGCGGTGCAGCACGCTCATCCGGCGCCGCCCGCCGCTGTTGTACTCCGCCGCCAGCTCCTCGGCGATCCGCCCGGTACCGTCCGGGCTGAAGTCGTCGACGACCTTCAGGCGCAGCCCGTCCAGCGGCAGCCCGAGCACCGCCTCGGCCATTCCGGGCAGGTTCGCCGCCTCGTTGTACGTCGGCATCACCACGGTGACCGGCAGCTCGTCCTGTGCCATCACTGTCCCTCCCCTGCGGGCGCCGGCGGCATGCGACGCGGCTAACAGGTCTCGCAGCCCGACGCGCCGGGCAGCGACCGCTTGTTCCGCGCCTCCCTGCTCCGGGCCGCCAGCAGCTCGTCGGCCGGATAGCCGACCTCCTCCAGCGTCAGCCCGTGCGGCCGTACGACGTGCACGGCGGAGTCCCGGACCCGGGCCGCCAGCACCTTCCCGGGCCACTCCGGCCCCCGGTGCCCGTCCCCCACGAACAGCAGCGCGCCGATGAGCGACCGCACCATGTTGTGGCAGAAGGCGTCCGCGCGCACGGTGGCGGTGATGATCCCGTCGTCCCCCCGGACCAGGCTCAGCTCCTGGAGCGTGCGGATGGTGGTCGCCCCCTCCCGCTTCTTGCAGTAGGCGGCGAAGTCGTGCTCCCCGAGCAGCGCGCGGGCGGCCTCGTTCATGGCGTCCACGTCGAGCGGCCAGTCGTGCCACAGCACGTGGCCGCGCAGCAGCGGGTCCACACCGCCCGGGTTGTCGGTCACGCGGTAGGCGTACCGCCGCCACACGGCCGAGAACCGCGCGTTGAAACCGCTCGGCGCCTCCCTGAGCGCCCACACCCGCACGTCCCTCGGCAGCCGGCCGGCGAGCCGCTTGAGCAGCTTCTCGTGATGCTCACGCCACACGCCCTCGGGCAGGTCCACGTGGGCCACCTGCCCCCGCGCGTGCACCCCGGCGTCGGTGCGCCCGGCGACCGTCAGCTCACAGGTCTCCCGGGACCGGGTCACCGTCCGCAGGGCGTCCTCGATCTCCCCCTGCACGGTCCGCCTGCCACCGGCCTGCTTGGCCCAGCCGTGGAAACCGGTGCCGTCGTAGGACAGGTCGAGACGGAGACGGACATGACCGGGCTGTACTTCGTCACTCACGTACGGATCCTCTCAGGTACGCGAAAGCGGGCCCGCCCCGAAGGGCGAACCCGCTTCCCGCGTCAGGCGGAGCCTCAGGCGTCCTTGGACTCCTCGGCGGGAGCCTCGGCGGCCTCGGTCTCCTCGACCTTGGTCTCCTCGGCCTCCTTGACCGCACGCTTGGTGGCGGCCTCGGCCTCACCGGTCGCCTGCTGGGCGACCGTCAGCGCCTCGACCAGCTCGATGACGGCCATGGGCGCGTTGTCGCCACGGCGGTTACCGATCTTGGTGATGCGGGTGTAGCCACCGGGGCGGTTCTCGTACCGCGGGCCGATCTCGGTGAAGAGCGTGTGGACGATGCTCTTGTCCGTGATGACCTGAAGCACCTGGCGGCGGTTGTGAAGGTCGCCCTTCTTCGCCTTGGTGATCAGACGCTCGGCGTACGGACGCAGACGGCGCGCCTTCGCCTCGGTGGTGGTGATGCGGCCGTGCTCGAAGAGGCTCTTCGCCAGGTTCGCGAGGAGCAGCTTCTCGTGCGCGGCGCTGCCGCCCAGACGGGCACCCTTGGTGGGCTTCGGCATGTTCTTTCTCCTGTGTGTCTGCCCCGGCCGTATCAGGTACCGGGGTCAGTATCCGAGCAGGCGGTCGCCTGTCGGAGATCCGGGGCACCTTTTCAGGCGCCCCGGAGGCTCCGCGCCCCGAAGGAGCGCGGGGAACTGCGCGACCGGCCGCAACGGACCGGCGGCCGAATCAGTACTGCTCGGTCTCCACGAAACCGGCGTCAGCGTCGTCATCGGCACCGAACGCGTCCGCCGCGGCGGTCGGGTCGAATCCGGGCGGGCTGTCCTTCAGGGCCAGGCCCATGCCGGCCAGCTTCGCCTTGACCTCGTCGATGGACTTCGCACCGAAGTTGCGGATGTCCAGCAGGTCGGCCTCGGAGCGCGCGACCAGCTCACCCACGGAGTGGATGCCCTCGCGCTTGAGGCAGTTGTACGACCGAACGGTGAGCTCCAGCTCCTCGATCGGCAGCGCCAGGTCGGCGGCGAGCGCGGCGTCCGTCGGGGACGGACCCATGTCGATGCCCTCGGCGTCGATGTTCAGCTCGCGGGCGAGACCGAACAGCTCGACCAGCGTCTTGCCGGCGGAGGCCATGGCGTCACGCGGACGCATCGCCTGCTTGGTCTCGACGTCGACGATCAGCTTGTCGAAGTCGGTGCGCTGCTCGACACGCGTGGCCTCGACCTTGTACGTGACCTTGAGAACCGGCGAGTAGATGGAGTCGACCGGGATGCGGCCGATCTCCTGGCCCACCTGCTTGTTCTGCACGGCGGAGACGTAACCGCGGCCGCGCTCGACCGTCAGCTCCATCTCCAGCTTGCCCTTGCCGTTGAGCGTGGCGAGGACCAGGTCGGGGTTGTGCACCTCGACACCGGCCGGGGGCGCGATGTCGGCGGCGGTGACCAGACCCGGGCCCTGCTTGCGCAGGTACATCACGACCGGCTCGTCGTGCTCCGAGGAGACGACCAGCTGCTTGATGTTGAGGATCAGGTCGGTGACGTCCTCCTTGACGCCCGGCACGGTGGTGAACTCGTGCAGCACGCCGTCGATCCGGATCGAGGTGACGGCGGCACCCGGGATCGAGGAGAGGAGGGTACGGCGCAGGGAGTTGCCGAGGGTGTAGCCGAAGCCCGGCTCCAGCGGCTCGATCACGAACCGGGAGCGGAACTCGTCGACGACCTCTTCGGTCAACGAGGGACGCTGAGCGATCAGCATGTGTGGATCAGATCCTTCTTTCGTGGACGCCCGCTATTTGACGCCCGACGGAATCCGCGCCCGGGTAAAGCGCGGGTACTGCAAGGGTACGGGCGGCACGACCCGAAGGAGCCGTACCGCCCGCGACCAGCGACCCGGGAAGCGTCAGACGCGACGACGCTTCGGCGGACGGCAGCCGTTGTGCGGGGTCGGGGTGACGTCCTGGATGGAGCCGACCTCGAGGCCCGTGGCCTGCAGGGAGCGGATCGCGGTCTCACGACCGGAACCCGGGCCCTTGACGAACACGTCGACCTTGCGCATGCCGTGCTCCTGGGCGCGGCGGGCGGCCGACTCGGCGGCCATCTGCGCGGCGAACGGCGTGGACTTCCGGGAGCCCTTGAAGCCGACGTGGCCGGCGGAGGCCCAGGAGATCACGTTGCCGGACGGGTCCGTGATCGACACGATCGTGTTGTTGAACGTGCTCTTGATGTGCGCGTGGCCGTGAGCGACGTTCTTCTTTTCCTTGCGGCGCACCTTCTTGGCAGCGCCCTGACGTCCCTTGGGGGGCATCTACAAACTCCTAGAGGGAGGTGGTCGGTCCTACAGCGAAGACCGTGGACAGGTGTCCGCTGCGGACTACTTCTTGCCCGGCTTCTTCTTGCCGGCGATGGCGCGACGCGGGCCCTTGCGGGTGCGGGCGTTGGTGCTGGTGCGCTGACCGCGGACGGGCAGACCGCGACGGTGACGGAGACCCTGGTAGGTGCCGATCTCGACCTTGCGGCGGATGTCGGCCTGGATCTCGCGACGGAGGTCACCCTCGGTCTTGATGTTGTTGTCGACGTACTCGCGGATCGCGACCAGCTGCTCTTCGGTCAGGTCACGGACGCGGGTGTTCGGGTCGACGCCGGTCGCAGCCAGCGTCTCCTTCGAGAGGGTCCGGCCGATGCCGAACACGTAGGTGAGGGCGATCTCCACGCGCTTGTCGCGCGGGATGTCGACACCGGAAACGCGTGCCATTCAATGGCTCCTGGTGAATCTTCGGAGGTCTTCCACAGAACCGGCTCCCGGCCGCCGTACTAGGTACGAACCGGGTCCCCGGCCTCCGAACCGGGGGTGTCGAGCTGGTGGGCTCGGGCTCTGCGTATGAACATATTCAGCTCGCGTCGCGCGAAGACTCTGCGATAGAGGTGCAGAGGGTGATGGTCGTGCGTCAGCCCTGGCGCTGCTTGTGGCGCGGGTTCTCGCAGATGACCATGACCCGGCCGTGACGGCGGATCACCCTGCACTTGTCGCAGATCTTCTTGACGCTCGGCTTGACCTTCATGGGGTGAGGTTCTCCGGGTCAGTGCCATCGCACCGGGCGGGCCCGGGGCGCGGGCAAGATCTACTTGTACCGGTAGACGATCCGGCCACGCGTCAGGTCGTACGGAGACAGCTCCACCACGACCCGGTCGTCAGGGAGGATGCGGATGTAGTGCATACGCATCTTGCCGCTGATGTGTGCCAGGACCTGGTGGCCGTTCTGGAGCTCGACCTTGAACATGGCGTTCGGCAGAGACTCGACGACAGTGCCCTCGATCTCGATGGCACCTTGCTTCTTGGCCACGCTTCGCCCTTCGAATCGACTACCTTGATCGACTCTCAGGCGATCCCTGGGATCCCCTTGCGGGAGCATGCGGACATGCGGGTGCACGAGAGCCGACGAGTCAGTCTACGTCGGCGCACCCCGAAAGGCGAATCGAGGAAGTCTGCCCTACGGGGGAGATCGTTAAGCGAGCGGGTCCGGTGCCGCGGTGACGCCGTGCTCGGCGAGCTTGGCCCTGCCTCCGTCGGGGGCGGTGAGGACCAGCGGGCCCTGCTCCGTCAGGGCGACGGAGTGCTCCCAGTGGGAGGACCAGGTGCCGTCGGTGGTGATGACCGTCCAGTCGTCCGACAGGACCTCGGTGCGCGGGGTGCCCAGCGACACCATCGGCTCGATCGCGAGGCAGAAGCCCGGGACCAGCTTGGGGCCCTTGCCGCGCCGGCGGTCGACGTAGTTCAGCAGGTGCGGGTCCATGTGCATCTCGGTGCCGATGCCGTGGCCGCCGTAGTCCTCGATGATCCCGTACCGGCCGCCGCCCGGCTTGGGCTGGCGGCGGATGTACGTCTCGATCGCCCGGGAGACGTCGACCAGGCGGTTGCCCTGCTTCATGGCCGCGATACCGGCCCACATCGACTCTTCGGTCACCCGGGACAGCTCG
This sequence comes from Streptomyces sp. NPDC047841, assembly GCF_040704085.1. Taxonomy (NCBI): domain Bacteria; kingdom Bacillati; phylum Actinomycetota; class Actinomycetes; order Kitasatosporales; family Streptomycetaceae; genus Streptomyces; species Streptomyces sp. NPDC047841. Next base: position 175,004 of record NZ_JBEYRP010000002.1, on the reverse strand, counting down.
ATCAGCTCCGGGGCGTGACCGGAGCCCACGAACGCGGTGTAGGCCGCGTCGCCGTGCCAGCCGTCGACGATCGCGCCGCAGTCGACGGAGATGATGTCGCCGTCCTTCAGGACGACGTCGTCGGAGGGGATGCCGTGGACGACCACGTCGTTCACGGAGGTGCAGATGGTCGCGGGGAAGCCGCCGTAGCCCAGGAAGTTCGACTTGGCGCCGTGCTCGGCGAGCACCTTGCGGGCCACCTCGTCCAGGTCCTTGGTGGTGGCGCCCGGCACCGCGGCCTCACGCGTCGCCGCGTGGATGGCGGCTACGACCAGGCCCGCCGCCCGCATCTTCGCGATCTGCTCGGGGGTCTTGATCTGCACCATGGGGGCCTGCGCTCTCCGTCACTCACATCGGCTGGGGATACCTGTACAACAGTACGGCCGCGGCGCCCCGGGGAGGGCACCGCGGCCGGAAGGGCCGGGAGCTACTTCTCGGCCTTCTCGCGCTTGAGGGCCTCCAGCGCCCGCCGCGTGATCTCGTCCACCGGGCCCAGGGAGGAGATCGTGACGACCAGGCCCTGCGCCTTGTAGTAGTCGATGATCGGCTCGGTCTGCGTGTGGTAGACCTCCAGCCGCTTGCGGACGGTCTCCTCGGAGTCGTCGTCGCGCTGGTACAGCTCGCCGCCGCAGACGTCGCAGACGCCCTCCTGCTTCGGCGGGCTGTACGTCACGTGGAAGACGTGGGAGGAGTCGTTGCGGCAGATGCGCCGGCCGGCGATGCGCTTGACGACCTCGTCCTCGGGGACCTCCAGGTCCAGCACCGCGTCCAGCGTGATGCCCTCGGTCTGCAGCAGCTGGTCCAGGGCCTCGGCCTGCGAGACGTTCCGCGGGAAGCCGTCCAGCAGGAAGCCGTTCTCCGCGTCGGGCTGCTCCATGCGGTCCTTGGCCATCGCGATCGTCACCTCGTCGGGAACGAGGTTGCCGGCGTCCATGTAGGACTTCGCGAGCTTGCCCAGATCCGTCTGCCGACTGATGTTGGCCCGGAACAGGTCGCCCGTGGAGATGTGCGGGACGCCCAGCTTCTCTGCGAGCCGGACGGCCTGCGTTCCCTTACCGGCACCCGGCGGCCCGACGAGGACGATACGCATCAGCGGAGGAACCCTTCGTAATTGCGCTGCTGGAGCTGGCTCTCGATCTGCTTCACCGTCTCGAGGCCGACACCCACGATGATGAGGATGCTGGTCCCGCCGAAGGGGAAGTTCTGGCTTGCCCCGAAGCCCACCAACGCCACTGTCGGTACGAGAGCGATCAGACCCAGATACAGCGAGCCCGGCCAGGTGATCCGGTTGAGCACGTAGCTCAGGTACTCAGCGGTCGGTCGGCCAGCCCGGATGCCCGGGATGAAGCCACCATACTTCTTCATGTTGTCGGCTACTTCTTCGGGGTTGAAGGAGATCGCCACGTAGAAGAACGCGAAGAAGACGATGAGCAGGAAGTACGAAGCGATGTAAATCGGGTGATCGCCCTTGGTGAGGTTCTGCTCGACCCAGGTCTTCCAGCCCGACTTGCCTCCCGCGAACTGCGCCACGAGCGCCGGGATGTAGAGCAGCGAGGAGGCGAAGATGACGGGAATCACACCCGCCTGGTTCACCTTGAGCGGGATGTACGTGGACGTGCCGCCGTAGGAACGGCGTCCGATCATGCGCTTCGCGTACTGCACCGGGATGCGGCGCTGGGCCTGCTCGACGAAGACGACGAGCGCGACCATGATCAGGCCCACCGCGATGACGGTGCCGAACTCGATCCAGCCGCCGGCCAGCGTGCCCTGCTTCTTGATGGCCCACAGCGCGGACGGGAAGGTCGCGGCGATCGAGATGAACATCAGGATCGACATGCCGTTGCCGATGCCGCGGTCGGTGACCAGCTCACCGAGCCACATCACGACCGCCGTACCCGCGGTCATGCAGATGACCATGGTGATCGTGGTGAAGATGGCCTGGTCCGGGACGATGCTCGTGGCGACCGAGCAGCCGCTGAAGAGCGCGCCGCTGCGGGCGGTGGCGACCAGGCCGGTGCCCTGGAGGATGGCGAGCGCCACGGTGAGGTAGCGGGTGTACTGCGTGATCTTCGCCGTGCCGGCCTGGCCCTCCTTCTTCAGGGCTTCCAGGCGCGGGATGACCACGGTCAGCAGCTGAAGGATGATGCTGGCCGTGATGTACGGCATGATGCCGAGCGCGAAGACCGTGATCTGCAGCAGCGCGCCACCGCTGAACATGTTCACGAGGCCGAACAGGCCCTGGTTGCCCTGGGCCTCGTTCACACAGGTCTGGACTGCCTTGTAGTTCACGCCGGGGATCGGGATGTGGGTACCGACCCGGTAGACCACGATGATGCCCAGCGTGAAGAGCAGCTTCTTGCGCAGGTCGGGCGTCCTGAACGCCCGGGCGAACGCGGTGAGCACGGTGCCTCCTGCGACCCCCGCGCAACTGCGTCAAGGGTGACGGTCTGAGGTTCGACGAATACGAAAAAGAACAGTGCAGGCCACCTTACCGGCGACACTGCCCCCCTAGGAACGACCAACCGGGGATACCTCATTGTGAGGTATCCCCGGTCGGGATCGTTTACGTCATCGAGGCGTCGTCCGAGGGACTCAGACGAGCTCGGTGACCGTGCCGCCGGCGGCGGTGATCTTCTCCTTGGCGGAGCCGGAGACGGCGTCGACCGTCACCTGCAGCGCCACGGAGATCTCGCCCTGGCCGAGGACCTTGACGAGGCTGTTCTTGCGAACGGCGCCCTTGGCCACCAGACCCTCGACCGTGACCTCGCCACCCTCGGGGTAGAGCGCGGCCAGCTTGTCGAGGTTCACGACCTGGTACTCGGTCTTGAACGGGTTCTTGAAGCCCTTCAGCTTCGGGAGGCGCATGTGGAGCGGCATCTGGCCGCCCTCGAAACTCTCCGGAACCTGGTAGCGGGCCTTGGTGCCCTTGGTACCACGACCGGCCGTCTTACCCTTCGACGCCTCACCACGACCGACACGGGTCTTGGCGGTCTTGGCGCCCGGGGCGGGACGGAGGTTGTGGATCTTGAGCGGGTTCTGCTCCGCCATGATCAGTCGACCTCCTCGACCGTCACGAGGTGGCGGACGGTGTGCACCATGCCGCGGAACTCGGGGCGGTCCTCCTTGACGACCTGCGTGTTGATGCCCTTGAGACCAAGGGAGCGCAGGGTGTCACGGTGGTTCTGCTTGCTGCCGATGTAGGACTTGACCTGCGTGATCTTGAGCTGCGCCATGATTACGCACCCACCCCGGCACGCGCACGCAGCAGGGCCGCGGGAGCGACGTCCTCGAGCGGCAGACCGCGGCGGGCCGCGATCTCCTCGGGACGCTGCAGGCCCTTCAGGGCCTCCACGGTCGCGTGCACGATGTTGATGGCGTTGTCGGAGCCGAGCGACTTCGACAGCACGTCGTGGATACCGGCGCACTCGAGCACGGCACGCACCGGACCACCGGCGATCACACCGGTACCCGGGGACGCGGGCTTGAGCAGCACGACGCCGGCAGCCTTCTCACCCTGGATGGGGTGCGGGATGGTGCCCTGGATCCGGGGGACCTTGAAGAAGTGCTTCTTGGCCTCCTCGACACCCTTGGCGATGGCGGCCGGCACCTCCTTGGCCTTGCCGTAACCGACACCCACGGTGCCGTCACCGTCGCCCACCACGACCAGCGCGGTGAAGCTGAAGCGACGACCACCCTTCACAACCTTGGCGACGCGGTTGATCGCGACGACGCGCTCGACGTACGCGGTCTTCTCGGCGGCAGCAGCGCCGCCGTCACGGCCCTTCCGGTCCCGCCGCTCGCCGCCACCGGCACCGCTTCCGCGGCGCTGGGGTCCAGCCATTGGATTACCTCTCTCTTTCCGCTAGCTACAAGCGGCTCAGAACTTGAGCCCGGCTTCGCGGGCGGCGTCCGCCAGGGCGGCGATGCGCCCGGCGTACTGGTTGCCACCACGGTCGAACACGACGGCCTCGACACCGGCGGCCTTGGCACGCTCGGCGACCAGAGCGCCGACCTGCTTGGCCTGCGCCGACTTGTCGGCCTCGCCGCCACGGATCGACGCGTCCAGGGTGGACGCCGACGCCAGGGTGTGGCCCTTCAGGTCGTCGATCACCTGCGCCACGATGTGGCGGTTGGAGCGGGTCACGACCAGACGGGGGCGCTCCGCCGTACCGGCGATCCGCTTGCGGATCCGGATGTGACGGCGCTTGATCGCGGCGCGCTTGTAGGCGTCGCCCTTGAGGATCTTCTGCCCGTATGCCATGGCTTACTTACCCGCCTTTCCGACCTTGCGGCGGATGACTTCGCCCTCGTACTTGACGCCCTTGGCCTTGTACGGGTCGGGCTTGCGCAGCTTGCGGATGTTGGCCGCAACCTCGCCGACCTTCTGCTTGTCGATGCCCTCGACCGAGAAACGGGTCGGGGTCTCCACCTTGAAGGTGATGCCCTCGGGGGCCTCGACCAGGATCGGGTGGCTGTAACCGAGAGCGAACTCCAGGTTCGAACCCTTGGCGGTCACTCGGTAACCGACACCGCTGATCTCGAGCTTCTTCACGTAACCCTGGGTCACGCCGGTGATCATGTTCGCCACCAGCGTGCGGGAGAGGCCGTGCAGGGCCTTGCTCTGACGCTCGTCGTTCGGGCGGGTCACCTGGAGGGTGCCGTCCTCGCCCTTAGCGATGTCGATCGGCGCGGCAACGGTGTGGGTCAGCGAGCCCTTGGGGCCCTTGACCGAGACCGTCCGGCCGTCGATGGTGACGTCCACGCCGGCGGGAACCGCGATGGGGAGCTTGCCGATGCGCGACATAGCTGTTTCCTCCGTTCCCTTCTGCTACCAGACGTAGGCGAGGACTTCCCCACCCACGCCCTTCTTGCCGGCCTGCTTGTCGGTGAGGAGCCCGTGCGACGTGGAGATGATCGCCACGCCGAGGCCGCCGAGCACCTTCGGCAGGTTGGTGGACTTCGCGTACACCCGGAGACCGGGCTTGGAGATCCGCTTGATGCCCGCGATGGAGCGCTCACGGTTGGGGCCGAACTTCAGCTCCAGGACGAGGTTCTTGCCGACCTCGGCGTCCTCGACCTTCCAGCCCGTGATGAAGCCCTCCTGCTGGAGGATCTCCGCGATGTGAGACTTGATCTTGGAGTGCGGCATCGACACCGAGTCGTGGTACGCCGAGTTCGCGTTCCGCAGACGCGTCAGCATGTCTGCGATCGGATCAGTCATGGTCATGAATTGGCCTGTGGCCTTTCTCGCCGGGGTTTCCTATATGCGCCATCCCTCTCCCCGTACATGGACGGGACGGGTGCGGTGCGGGGACCTACGGCGTAGTAAGTCGTTCAGGGCGGCAGAGGCCCAACCCTCCTAGCCTAAGCCATGAGGGCAGGCGCCCCTGCCGTCCCGGTTGCTTACCGAGAGGTCCAGGAATCCCTAAAAGTCGGGATTACCAGGAGCTCTTGGTCACGCCCGGCAGCTCGCCACGGTGAGCCATCTCACGAAGGCACACGCGGCAGAGGCCGAACTTGCGGTACACGGAGTGGGGACGGCCGCAGCGCTGGCAGCGGGTGTAGCCCCGCACACCGAACTTGGGCTTGCGAGCAGCCTTCGCGATCAGAGCCTTCTTCGCCATCTCGCTCACGCCTCCTTGAACGGGAAGCCGAGGTGACGGAGAAGGGCACGGCCCTCTGCGTCGTTGGTCGCCGTGGTGACCACGGTGATGTCCATACCCCGGACACGGTCGATCTTGTCCTGGTCGATCTCGTGGAACATGACCTGCTCCGTGAGACCGAAGGTGTAGTTGCCACGGCCGTCGAACTGCTTGGGGGACAGGCCGCGGAAGTCGCGGATGCGCGGCAGCGCGAGCGACAGGGTGCGGTCCAGGAACTCCCACATGCGGTCGCCACGAAGCGTGACGTGGGCACCGATCGGCTGACCCTCACGCAGCTTGAACTGCGCGATGGACTTGCGGGCCTTGGTGACGGCCGGCTTCTGACCGGTGATCGTGGTGAGGTCGCGGATGGCGCCCTCGATCAGCTTGGAGTCGCGGGCGGCGTCGCCCACACCCATGTTGACCACGATCTTGACGAGGCCCGGGACCTGCATGACGTTCTCGTACTTGAACTCGTCACGCAGCTTGCCCGCGATCTCCTCGCGATACTTCTGCTTCAGACGCGGAGTGGTGGTGGTAGCCATCAGATGTCCTCACCCGTCCGCTTGGCAACGCGGATCTTGTTGCCCTCTTCGTCGAAGCGGTAGCCGACACGCGTGACGACCTTCTGGCCGTCCTTCTCCACGACCAGCTGGACGTTGGAGATGTGGATCGGCGCCTCGGTGGTCACGATGCCGCCGGCCTGGGAACCGGTGGCCGTCGGACCGGCCTTGGTGTGCTTCTTGACCCGGTTGACACCCTCGACCAGGACGCGCTCCTCGCGCGGGTAAGCGGCAATGACCTTGCCCTGCTTGCCCTTGTCCTTGCCGGTGATGACCTGGACCAGGTCGCCCTTCTTGATCTTCATGCTTACAGCACCTCCGGAGCCAGCGAGATGATCTTCATGAACTTCTTCTCGCGCAGCTCACGCCCGACCGGGCCGAAGATGCGGGTGCCGCGAGGGTCACCGTCGTTCTTCAGAATGACGGCGGCGTTCTCGTCGAAGCGGATGTACGAGCCGTCCGGACGGCGGCGCTCCTTGACGGTGCGAACGATGACCGCCTTGACGACGTCACCCTTCTTCACGTTGCCACCGGGGATCGCGTCCTTGACGGTGGCGACGATGACGTCACCGATGCCCGCGTAGCGGCGACCGGAGCCACCGAGCACACGGATGCAAAGGATCTCCTTCGCACCAGTGTTGTCGGCGACACGCAGTCGCGACTCCTGCTGGATCACGTCTATCTCCTGATCGTCTGCCGGTTCCCCGGGGGCCGCTCGGCGAGCGGCCCCCGGAGCCTGGCGGAACTGTCCTGCGAGGGGCGCCCCGCAGGAGAATTACTTGGCCTTCTCGAGGATCTCGACGACGCGCCAGCGCTTCGTCGCGGACAGCGGCCGGGTCTCCATGAGGAGGACGCGGTCGCCGACACCCGCGGCGTTCTGCTCGTCGTGGGCCTTGAGCTTGTTCGTACGGCGGATGACCTTGCCGTACAGCGCGTGCTTCACACGGTCCTCGACGGCGACGACGACGGTCTTGTCCATCTTGTCGCTGACGACCAGACCCTCACGGGTCTTGCGGAAGCCTCGGGCTTCGGTGTTCTGCTCAGTCACGTTGCTCTCGCTCATCAGGCGCTCTCCACCGTCTCGATGCCCAGCTCGCGCTCACGCATCAGGGTGTAGATCCGCGCGATGTCCTTGCGGACGGCCTTCAGCCGACCGTGGTTCTCGAGCTGACCCGTCGCCGCCTGGAAGCGGAGGTTGAACAGCTCTTCCTTGGCCTCGCGGAGCTTCGCCAGAAGCTCCTCGTTGCCCAGCTCGCGCAGCTCGGACGCCTTGGTACCGGCCGACATCACGCTTCACCTGCCTCGCGCTTGACGATCCGGCACTTCATCGGCAGCTTGTGGGCCGCACGCGTCAGCGCCTCACGGGCGATCTTCTCGTTGGGGTACGACAGCTCGAACATCACACGTCCGGGCTTGACGTTGGCGATCCACCACTCCGGGGAACCCTTACCGGAACCCATGCGGGTCTCGGCCGGCTTCTTGGTGAGGGGACGGTCCGGGTAGATGTTGATCCAGACCTTGCCGCCACGCTTGATGTGGCGGGTCATCGCGATACGAGCCGCCTCGATCTGGCGGTTCGTCACGTAGGCCGGGGTCAGCGCCTGGATGCCGTACTCGCCGAACGCAACCTGCGTCCCACCCTTGGACATACCGCTGCGCTTCGGGTGGTGCTGCTTGCGGTGCTTGACCCTACGGGGGATCAGCATGACGGTCAGGCCTCCGTTCCGGTGCTCTCAGCCGGAGCGGCGGCGGGGGCCTCGGCCTTGGGGGCCTCGGCACCGGCAGCCTGCTGCGGCTTGCGACCGCGCCGCTCGCCACCGCGGCCACCACGGGCCGGGCGGTCGGCGCCACCGCGGGCCGGGCGGTTACCCGCACGGGCGGCAGCGTTCTCGGCGCGGACCTCGGCGATGTTCTTGACGTCGCCCTTGTAGATCCAGACCTTCACACCGATGCGGCCGAAGGTCGTCTTGGCCTCGAAGAAGCCGTAGTCCACGTTCGCGCGGAGCGTGTGCAGGGGCACGCGGCCCTCGCGGTAGAACTCCGAGCGGGACATCTCGGCGCCGCCGAGGCGGCCACCGCACTGGATCTTGATGCCCTTGGCGCCGGCCTTCATGGCGGACTGCATGCTCTTGCGCATGGCCCGACGGAAGGAGACGCGGGAGGAGAGCTGCTCGGCGACGGCCTGGGCCACGAGCTGAGCGTCGGTCTCGGGGTTCTTGACCTCGAGGATGTTCAGCTGGACCTGCTTGCCCGTGAGCTTCTCGAGGTCACCGCGGATGCGGTCGGCCTCGGCGCCACGGCGGCCGATGACGATGCCCGGACGAGCGGTGTGGATGTCCACACGCACGCGGTCACGGGTGCGCTCGATCTCGACCTTGGAGATGCCGGCGCGCTCCATGCCGGACGTCATCATCCGACGGATGGCGACGTCTTCCTTGACGTAGTCCTTGTACAGCTTGTCGGCGTACCAACGCGACTTGAAGTCGGTCGTGACACCGAGCCGGAACCCGTGCGGGTTTACCTTCTGGCCCATTACCGGGTTCCTTCCTTGCTGCTGACGACCACGGTGATGTGGCTGGTCCGCTTGCGGATCCGGTAGGCACGGCCCTGGGCACGCGGACGGAACCGCTTCAGGGTCGGGCCCTCGTCGACGTAGGCCTCGGAGATGAAGAGGCTGTCGACATCGGTGTGGTCGTAGTTGTGCGCGGCGTTGGCAATGGCGCTGTCCAGCACCTTGCCCACCGGCACCGAGGCGGCCTGCGGAGCGAATCGCAGGACGGCCTGGGCCTCCGTGGCGTCCATGCCACGGATGAGGTCCACCACGCGGCGGGCCTTCATGGGCGTGACGCGGATGTACCGCGCCTGGGCCCTGGCTTCCATGGTTGTCCCTTCAGTTACTTACGTGTCTGAATGCGATCCGCTGCTAGCGGCGCTTCGACTTCCGGTCTTCCTTGACGTGGCCCCGGAAGGTGCGCGTCGGCGAGAACTCGCCGAGCTTGTGGCCGACCATCGACTCGGTGACGAACACCGGGATGTGGGTCTTGCCGTTGTGCACCGCGATCGTGTGGCCCAGCATCGCCGGGACGATCATCGAGCGACGGGACCAGGTCTTGATGACGTTCTTGGTGCCGGCTTCGTTCTGCGAGTCCACCTTCTTGATGAGGTGGTCGTCGACGAAGGGCCCCTTCTTCAAGCTACGAGGCATCTCAACCCGTCCTTAGCGCTTCTTGTTCGTCTTGCGGCGGCGGACGATGTACTTGTTCGACGCCTTCTTGGGCGAACGAGTACGGCCTTCCTTCTTGCCCCACGGGGACACAGGGTGGCGACCACCGGAGGTCCGGCCCTCACCACCACCGTGCGGGTGGTCAACCGGGTTCATGACCACACCACGGACGGTCGGGCGAACGCCCAGCCACCGCTTGCGGCCCGCCTTGCCCCAGTTGATGTTGCTCTGCTCGGCGTTGCCGACCTCACCGACGGTGGCGCGGCAGCGCGCGTCCACCATGCGGATCTCACCGGACGGCATACGGAGGGTCGCCATGGCGCCCTCACGGGCGAGCAGCTGCACCGAGGCACCCGCGGAACGGGCGAACTTGGCGCCGCCACCGGGACGGAGCTCGATCGCGTGGATCGTGGTACCGACCGGGATGTTGCGGAGGGCCAGGTTGTTGCCCGGCTTGATGTCGGCCCCGGGACCGTTCTCCACGGTGTCGCCCTGCTGCAGGTTGCGCGGGGCGAGGATGTAGCGCTTCTCGCCGTCGGCGTAGTGCAGCAGCGCGATGCGCGCGGTGCGGTTGGGGTCGTACTCGATGTGCGCGACCTTCGCCGGCACGCCGTCCTTGTCGTGACGACGGAAGTCGATCACACGGTAGGCGCGCTTGTGTCCGCCACCCTGGTGGCGAACGGTCACACGACCGGCGTTGTTACGGCCGCCCTTGCTGTGCAGGGGACGGACCAGCGACTTCTCCGGCGTGGACCGCGTGACCTCGACGAAGTCGGCGACGCTGGCGCCACGACGGCCCGGCGTAGTCGGCTTGTACTTGCGGATTCCCATTTCTCAGTCCTCGTCCGATATCGGACGATCCGACCCGCTTACGCGGTCGGACCGCCGAAGATGTCGATACGGTCGCCCTCGGCGAGGGTCACGATCGCGCGCTTGCTGCCCGCGCGCTGACCGAAACCGGTCTTGGTGCGCTTGCGCTTGCCCTGGCGGTTGATCGTGTTGACCCCGGTGACCTTGACGTCGAAGACCGCCTGGACGGCCTGCTTGATCTGGGTCTTGTTGGCGTTCGGGTCGACGATGAACGTGTACTTGTTCTCGTCGAGGAGCGCGTAGCTCTTCTCGGAGACGACCGGCTTGAGCAGGACGTCACGGGGGTCCGTGTACGACTTGCTCAGCGGGGTCTCGACGGTGTTCTTGCCCTCGGTGGCGTGACGGCGCGCCTTGGCGACGCGCGCGGCCTTGGCGGCCTTGGCGGCCTTCGAGGCAATGGCGGGGTGACGGATGGCCATCAGACCTCGCTCCCTTCGGTGTCGTTGGCCTTGTTCGGGCCGGCGACGAAGGACTCGAAAGCGGCCTGGGTGAAGACCACGTCGTCCGAGACGAGAACGTCGTACGTGTTCAGCTGGCCCGGCTCCAGGATGTGGACCTGGGGCAGGTTGCGGGCGGACAGCCACGCGGCCTCGTCGGCGCGGTCGACGACCAGGAGCAGGTTCTTGCGCTCCGAGATCTTGCCGAACAGCGACCTGGCGGCCTTGGTGCTGGCGTTCCCGCCCTCGACCACGCCGGAGACGACGTGGATGCGGTTGTGGCGCGCCCGGTCGGTGAGGGCACCGCGCAGGGCGGCGGCCTTCATCTTCTTCGGGGTGCGCTGCGAGTAGTCGCGCGGCACGGGACCGTGCACGACGCCACCACCGGCGAACTGCGGCGCGCGGGTCGAACCCTGGCGGGCGCGACCGGTGCCCTTCTGGCGGTACGGCTTCTTGCCGCCACCACGGACTTCACCGCGGGTCTTGGTCTTGTGCGTGCCCTGGCGGGCAGCGGCCAGCTGCGCGACGACGACCTGGTGGATCAGCGGAACGCTGACCTTGGCGTCGAAGATCTCCGCGGGGAGCTCGACGGAACCGGCCTTCTCGCCCGCCGGCGAAAGGATGTCAACAGTGCTCATCGGTTACCTCAGGCCCCCTTGGCCGCGGTGCGGACCAGGACGAGGCCGCCGTTCGGACCGGGAACCGCGCCCTTGATGAGCAGCAGACCCTTCTCCGCGTCAACGGCGTGGACGGTCAGGTTCTGGGTGGTGACCCGCTCGTTGCCCATGCGACCCGCCATGCGGAGGCCCTTGAACACGCGGCCCGGGGTGGCGCAGCCACCGATGGAACCGGGCGAGCGGTGCTTGCGCTGGGTGCCGTGTCCGGCGCCGAGGCCCTTGAAGTTGTGACGCTTCATGACACCGGCGAAGCCCTTGCCCTTGCTCTTGCCGGTCACGTCGACCTTGATGCCGGCCTCGAACACCTCGGCGGTGATCTCCTGGCCGAGGGTGTACTCGCTGGCGTCAGCGGTACGGATCTCGACGAGGTGGCGGCGGGGGGTGACGTCGGCCTTGGCGAAGTGGCCCTTGAGGGGCTTGTTCACCTTGCGCGGGTCGATCTCGCCGAACGCGATCTGGACGGACTCGTAGCCGTCGACGTCGTTCGTACGGACCTGGGTGACGACGTTGGGGCCGGCCTTGACGACGGTGACCGGAACAACACGGTTGTTCTCGTCCCACACCTGCGTCATGCCGAGCTTCTCGCCCAGGATGCCCTTGATCTGCTTAGCCATTCTCAGCCCACCAGCCTCAGAGCTTGATCTCGATGTCGACACCGGCCGGGAGGTCGAGTCGCATCAGAGAGTCAACGGTCTTGGGGGTCGGGTCGAGGATGTCGATCAGGCGCTTGTGCGTGCGCATCTCGAAGTGCTCGCGCGAGTCCTTGTACTTGTGCGGCGACTTGATGACGCAGTACACGTTCTTCTCAGTGGGCAGCGGCACCGGGCCCGCGACCGACGCACCGGTACGGGTCACCGTCTCGACGATCTTCTTCGCCGAGGAGTCGATGACCTCGTGGTCGTAGGCCTTGAGCCGAATGCGGATCTTCTGTCCCGCCATGGCTACTCAGTAGTCCTGTCTCTTCTCACGCTCTGGAACCCGGTGGTTCCTGCATCCCTAGTTCTCCGACCCACGCGGTCGGGCGTGTCGTACTCCCGCTGACACAGATGCCCCTTGTTCGAACATCCCTGCGGGATTGACACGGCCCTTCCGGAACCGCGGACCGGGGACCTCGGGTCCACCGGGCGCCTGGCCGGTGCCGCGCCCACGCTTCCCGGAAGATTCCCGTACGTCCGTCCCAGTGCTGCCCTAGGGCAGTTAGGACGACGAGTACTGTGGGACTCGCTTCCGGTCCTCCCGGCGGGAGGCGCGCAGCATCAACACTCGACCGAGCAACTCGGACAGTCTGCCATATGGGGCAGGCAGACCGCCAATCGAGCCGAAGAGATTACCCCGAAGGTGACGTAGGTCAAACCGAGGCCCGTGCGGCGTACCCGACGAAGGCGGTCGATCCGGGAGACTCCCCAGCGCATCACTCACGGCAGCTCGGCCCACGTCCCCATCGTCGCCTCCAGGGTCCAGATCCGGACCTCCGCCTGGACGCGGGCCGCGTACAGATCCCGCTCGGCGACGATGCTCAGATCACCGGTGCCGAGCTGCTGGCGTACGGCGTGCTCGGCCAGATCCATCCCCGTCGTACCGCCGTCGCACAACGAGCCGAGGAACGCTCCGTCCCAGGTGCGCTCGTGCAGCACCCAGGGAGCCTCACCCGCCGCGGTCTTGCGCAGCATGCTCAGGAAGGTCCCCGCACAGGTGCGGCGTGCCGAACCGTCCTTGATCTGGAACACGTGGTTGCCGGTCTCCACCACCGTCGCGGTGGGCAGCACGAACCGGACCCTCGCCCTGAGCCGGTCGTCCATCTCCGCGAGGATCCGCGAACGGTGACCGTTCATGTGAGGCACATCGAGGATCTCGACGAAGACCGACGTGTCGAGGAAGTCGACGACAGGGAGCCGGAGCCCCGAGCGGTGCTGTCTGCTCAAGACTCACAGGCTCCTCAGGAAGTCCTCGACGCTGGCCACGCCCGTGTCCCGGGGGCGCACGGCATCCGGCAGGCGGTTCTTCGTCACCGCGTCACCCAGGTCTCCCGCGGCCAGCAGGTCCACGTAGCCGGGGAGCTCTGTGAGGCGAGCCAGCACACTCTCCCCCGACTCCGGGTCCCTGCTGCACACAACGACCCCCGAATGGTCTTGCGCCTCAAGGGAATTGAGCAGCGCGGGACTGTGCGTGGTGAACAGCACGTCGATGCTGCGCCGTTCGGACTCCGCTTTCATCAGGCGCAGCACCCGCGCGGCCTGCGTGGGGTACAGGCCGTTCTCCACCTCTTCGATCACCAGGTGCCGCTGGGCCCGGAGGGGCCCGTCGTCCCCGTCGGAGACCGGGGCACTGAGCAGGGCCGTGCCGAAGGCGAGGAAGCGCAGCATGCCGTCGCTGAGGAGCCGTGCCGGCACGTCGTGGTCAGTGCCGTGGTAGCCCGACTCGCGCAGTACGAGCTGCACGTCACCGAGCCGTGTGTCGACCGTGCTGATGCCTCTCACCGGATACTCGGGCATGCCCGCCACAAGCTCCGTGAGCTGCGCGAAAGCGGAGGGGTCGGTCTCCCGCAACCCCTCGACCGCCGCGCTCAGATTGTCGGCGCTGCGCCGGAGTTCCGTGTCGCGCGCGTTGACGTACTGCCTCATGAGGTGAGGCACCGGGTCCAGCAGGAAGACTTCACGCAGTACGGCCAGGACGTCCTGTGTCGCCCTGTGCACCAGCTTGGTCGCTTCCGTGGTCGCGGGCAGACGTACCGGCACCTGGCTGGTCAGCAGGCGGTCGGCGGCGAACGGGATACCCGGGTCCAGGCCCCGGCGCCCGTTGAAGTACCGGACCTTGAGATCGCTGCGGCGCGGGTCCGCCGGGTCGCTGGCCAGGAGCGAACGGCCGGCTGCGAGCCTGCGCCCCCCGTAGGGGACGCCTTCGACCGCCGTCAGCTCCTCTCTCAGGATCCGCACCTCGGGCTGTACCGCGATCTCCACGTCCAGATCGAAGACCGCCTGGCCCGAGCGGACGCGGCAGCCGAGCTGGAAGCTGTCGTTCCCCAGGGGCGCGCACCCCTCGGCCCCGCCCCGGATGGGCTCCTCGGTGCCGGTTCTCGGGCCGTCCAGCGCATCCCGCACCGGCTCGCCCAGCGCCAGGCGGGACAGCACCATCAGTCCGTCCAGGGCGTTGGACTTGCCACTGCCATTGCGTCCGATCAGCACCGTGAGGTCCTGCAACGGCAGACGCTGGCCCGTGAAGCTCTTGAAAGAGGTCAGGCGCACCTCCTCCAGGCGGGGAGTTTCCACCGCGCGCACCTCTCTCACTAGCTCCGGCCCGGCTCGTCCTGGCGTCCAGCTAAGCAGCAGCCCTCACGAACCGTCCAACGATGACCGGCTACGGCCCGCCGCCAGTCGTTCACGTGCAGTCGTACCAGAGCTTATGCCGCTCTACAGCCGGCCCTCCTCCACCCGACGGCTCTCCACCGGCCCCAGGTACAGCGTCGGCAGGCCCCCCGTGTCGATCAGCAGGCGCTGCACCACCACCGTCGGGTCCACCATCCAGAACCTCAGCCGGTGGACGCCCGGCTCGGTCACGGTGTGCGTGGTCGCCGTCGCGTTGATGTTGTCCGAGGTGTGGCGGGCCCAGACCGTGTTCAGGGCGCCGTCGTCCGCGCCCGCGGTGATGTCGACGGTCCGGACCGGGCCGTCGTCCAGCGAGATGCCGTAGCGCAGGCCCGGGACGCCGGGGAGGGCCGGGTTGCGCGGGGACAGGTGGGCCCACACCGTCACCTCGCCGGGGGCGGACAGCAGCGTCACCTCGTACTCCAGGTGCGGGGAGGAGCCGCCGGGGGTCCGGCTCGGGGACGTCACCGGCCACGGTGTCACGCCCGCCCCGGTCCGTCCGATGCCGTCGATGCGGCGCCACTGGCCGACCGCCCGGTCGTAGTGCCCGGCGTCGATCGCCACGTAGCCGCCGGCCTCCACGAAGCCGCGCGCCCGCACGCCCGACGGGCGCTCCGCCACGCACCGCACCGGCACCGACGCCCCCGCGCCGCGCACCGTCAGGGTCGCCTCCGCGCGGTCGGCGGGCAGGCGTGACCAGTCCACCTCCACCTCCAGGCGGACCTGCTGGTCCACCCGGCCGCGCGGGCGGTCCACCCGCAGCCACGGCGCCGAGACCGACACCTCGTACGGGAAGGGCGTACGGCCCCGGTTGAAGATCTCCACGTACTGCCGGGGGCGGGACTGGTACGGGCTGAACGGCGGCAGGGACGCGGCCGAGGAGGAGCCGCCCGGCCACCACTCCCCCGCGTCCTCCGCGCCGTCCACCGACACGCCCAGCTCCGCACCCGAGGGCACCTCGACGCGCCGCACCGCGGGGAACAGCACGTCCGGCAGCGCCACGTTGTCCTTCTCCGGCTGCTGCCAGCCCGCGTTGGGTCCGTAGCGGTCGACGTCGCCGTAGTCGATGTGAGGCTGGGTCTGGAAGCCCCGCCACTTGCCGCCGGCGACACCGGAGCCGAAACGGTCCGCCAGGGCGAAGTCCCGGCCCAGGGCGGCATCCGCCCGCGCGGCGAGGTCGTTCGCCGCGGCCCGGCCCTGTGCCGCGTACAGCAGGTTCGTGAACTCCGCCTCGCGCAGCGCGTACAGGTTCGCGGTCGCCGTGACCGCGTAGCCGGCCAGTTCGAACCACGCGTCCCGCAGCCGCTGCGGCAGTCTGCGCTCGACGCGTTCCGCGCGGCGGCCCAGCGCGCGCCACTCCTCGGTGACCCGTTCCAGCTCCCGGTGCGCGAAGTAGTAGGGGCTCTGCCGGTCGTCGTACACGACCTGGTCGCCCACGAGGGTGATCCGGCGGTTCAGCAGTTCCGGCTTGCGGCGGGCCTGGAGCCGGCCGTAGTCCGCCAGCAGGGACGCGATCTCCTTCGCCTGCGCCTCGCCGAAGTTCTGGCGGGCGTAGCGCTCCTCCCAGGCGCCGAGGCGCTCCAGCGGACAGGCGTCGGGGTTCCAGGCGTAGGAGAGGAAGAACTCCGTCGGCAGCTCGTTGCCCTTCAGGTCGCCGACGTTGGCCACCCACAGGCCGTGGTTGCCGTAGGCGTGCGCCTGGTGGAGCTGGTCCCAGACGTTCCTGAGGTTGGCGGTGTCGACCCACTTGTAGTTGCGGCCGGCACCGACGTAGTCGAAGTGGTAGTACAGGCCGTAGCCGCCGGTGCGCGGGCTGTCCGGGTGCTTGCGGATGTTGCCCCAGTTGTCGTCCGTGAGGACCACGGTGACGTCGTCGGGGGCGCGCAGGCCGCGGTCCCAGTAGCGCTGGACCTCCTTGTAGAGGGTCCAGACTTGGGGGGTCTCGGCCGCCGGTCTGCCGGTCACCTCCTCGATGATGCGGCGCTGGTCGGCGATGATCTGCTGCATCAGTTCGATGCCGTCGCCGTCGGGCAGGCTGGTGTCGCCGTTGCCGCGCATCCCGAGCGTGACGACGCCCTCGAAGCCCTGGTCGGCCATGCGCTGGATGCCGGCGCGCCAGTACGCGCGGATCGCCTCGGGGTTGCGGCGGTACGACCACTCGCCCGTGCCCCCGTAGGGGTCGGTCCCGGAGCCGGCGTGCCGGTTCCACTCCTCGATGCCCCGCATCATCGGCGCCTCGTGGGACGTGCCCATGACGATGCCGTACTCCGCCGCCCGGCGGTGGTTGTCCGGGTCGTCCTCCGCGAACGCCCGGCCCCAGACCGCCGGCCACAGGTAGTTGCCCTTCAGGCGCAGCAGGACCTCGAAGACCCTCGCGTAGAAGTCTGCGGTGAAGCCGCCGGGGTACCCCGGTGCCTTCCCCTCGCCGAAGTACGCCGGTGCCCAGGTGCCGAGCGCCGGGTTCTCGTCGTTGATGAAGACGCCCCGGTACTTCACCACCGGGGTGCCCTGGGTGAAGCGTCCGGCCGTCACCCAGACCGCGTCGCGCCGGGCCGGCGGTACGTCGTCCCACCAGTGCCAGGGTGAGACGCCGATGCCGTACGAGACGTCGTAGGCCCCGAAGATCGTGCCCCTCGGGTCGCTGCCCGCGATGACGAACGCCCGCTCCACACCCGGCATCGGGTGCTCCACGACCGTCTGCAGCGAGGTCTCCCACCTGCCCCGCACGCCCGTGACGTCCAGCTTCCCGGACCGGATCAGGCCGTCGATCAGCGGGCTGCGGCCGATCGTGCCGAGCAGGACCGGGAAGCGGCCGATCGTCGTGCCCGGGCGCACGCCGGTCACCCGCGCCAGGTCGTCCCGGAGGTCCCCGGCCACCCGTACGACCCCCGGGTGGTCCTCCGCGCTCACCACCACGGGCGCGCCGACCAGCGAGAACACCCCGCCCGTGAACGAGATGTACGCCCCCGGCTCCGTCACCCGGAGCCCGTCCCCCGGGGTGGCGGCCGCCGTCCCCGACGCCCCCACGGGCATCGCGGCCAGCCCCGCGCCGAGGACCGTCCCGCCGAGCACCGTCCTACGGCTGACGTGCGCAGACGACATACCTCACCCCTCCAGCCGCTCCCGCGTCTATTTGCTCACCGGCATGACAAATAGTGAGGGGAGGCGGGGGCGGGGGGAACGGGTCGTACGCGCCGAATAGTTTCGGAGCCGTCAGCGGGCCGCGCCCGCGAGCAGGAAGCCGTCTTCCAGCACCGGGTTGTTCGCCCGGAGCAGGTTGCCGCCCGGCGGGAGGCCGATCGTCCTGCGCTGCGCCCCTGATCCCCGGGTCGCGCACCGACACCGTCAGGGTGCGGGCCGGCTGCCCGGTGATGGCGTTCGAGGAGTCGACCGGCGGCTGGATCCCGTTCACCACGGTCTTCGCGTCCCGCCCGGGGCGCAGCGCCTTCAGCGGCGCGGACACCCGTGCGCCGTCCCCGGTGCCGGGCCTCGTGGCGTGGTCCCAGGTGACCGGCAGGCCGTGCGCTCCACCGACCAGCCCCCGCGGGCCCTCTGTCTCCACGGCGACGCCCTCACCGCCCAGGGTCCGCGACGGCTCCAGCGACCCTTTGAGACCGGGGGCATGAAGCGGCCAGGGGCGCGGGACGGCTTCCGTAGCCGGCAGCGGGAAGTAGTGGCAGCCGTTGACACCGCACCGGCCGCCGTAAGAGCCGGACACGCGAAGAGGCCCGTACGACCGGAGTCGTACGGGCCTCTCGCAGGTCGAGACCTTCGGGTCAGGTACTGGCCCTCAGGCCGTCAAGCCTCAAGCAAGCGGACTTACTTGACGATCTTGGTGACCTGGCCGGCGCCCACGGTGCGGCCACCCTCACGGATGGCGAACTTCAGGCCCTCTTCCATGGCGACGGGCTGGATGAGCTCCACCTTCATCTCGGTGTTGTCACCCGGCATGACCATCTCGGTGCCCTCGGGGAGGGTCACCACGCCGGTCACGTCCGTCGTGCGGAAGTAGAACTGCGGACGGTAGTTGTTGAAGAACGGCGTGTGGCGGCCACCCTCGTCCTTGGAGAGGATGTAGGCCTGCGCCTCGAACTCGGTGTGCGGGGTGACCGAGCCCGGCTTGATGATGACCTGGCCGCGCTCGACGTCCTCGCGCTTGATGCCACGGAGGAGCAGACCGACGTTCTCACCGGCCTGGCCCTCGTCGAGCAGCTTGCGGAACATCTCGATGCCGGTGACCGTGGTGGTGGTCTTCTCGGTCTTGATGCCGATGATGTCGACGGTCTCGTTGACCTTCAGGACACCACGCTCGATACGGCCGGTGACGACCGTACCGCGACCGGTGATCGTGAAGACGTCCTCGATCGGCATGAGGAACGGCTTGTCGACGTCGCGCTCCGGCTGCGGGATCGACTCGTCGACGGCCTTCATCAGGTTGAGGACGGAGTCCACCCACTCCTGCTCGCCCTCGAGGGCCTTGAGCGCGGAGACCTTGACGACCGGAACGTCGTCGCCGGGGAACTCGTACTCGGAGAGGAGCTCACGGACCTCGAGCTCGACGAGCTCCAGGATCTCCTCGTCGTCCACCATGTCGGCCTTGTTCAGGGCGACGACGATGTACGGAACGCCGACCTGGCGGGCCAGGAGCACGTGCTCCTTGGTCTGCGGCATCGGGCCGTCGGTCGCGGCGACCACCAGGATCGCGCCGTCCATCTGCGCGGCACCGGTGATCATGTTCTTGATGTAGTCCGCGTGACCCGGGCAGTCGACGTGGGCGTAGTGACGCGCCTCGGTCTGGTACTCGACGTGCGCGATGGAGATGGTGATACCGCGCTGACGCTCCTCAGGAGCCTTGTCGATGTTGTCGAACGGGGTGGCCTCGTTCAGGTCCGGGTACGCGTCGTGCAGCACCTTGGTAATGGCGGCCGTGAGGGTCGTCTTACCGTGGTCGATGTGACCGATGGTGCCGATGTTGACGTGCGGCTTAGTCCGCTCGAACTTCGCCTTCGCCACTGGGGTCCTCCTGTGGAGTGGTTCTGTACGCCTTACTTCATCGGCGCCAGGTGATCTTTGCTGTAAAGGCCCGGAACCCGGGGCAAACGCTCACGATTGCGGACGTTTGCCCCTGGAGGCTCCGGAGTCAAGCCTACGGCGTGTGAACGCGGTGCGTTACTCGCCCTTGGCCTTCGCGATGATCTCCTCGGCGACGTTCCGCGGAACCTCGGCGTAGGAGTCGAACTGCATCGAGTAGCTTGCGCGACCCGACGTCTTGCTGCGGAGGTCGCCGACGTAGCCGAACATCTCCGACAGGGGCACGAGGCCCTTCACGACGCGGGCACCAGCCCGCTCCTCCATGGCCTGGATCTGGCCACGGCGGGAGTTGATGTCGCCGATGACCTCACCCATGTAGTCCTCGGGCGTGGTGACCTCGACGGCCATCATCGGCTCAAGGAGCACAGGGCTGGCCTTGCGCGCGGCCTCCTTGAAGGCCTGCGAACCGGCGATCTTGAACGCCAGCTCGGAGGAGTCCACCTCGTGGTAGGCACCGTCGAGCAGCGTGACGCGGACACCGGTCATCTCGTAACCGGCGAGGATGCCGAACTGCATGGCCTCCTGCGCACCGGCGTCGACCGAAGGAATGTACTCCTTCGGCACGCGGCCACCGGTCACCTTGTTGACGAACTCGTACGAGGCGTCGCCGCTCTCGATCGGCTCGATCGCGATGATGACGCGGGCGAACTGACCGGTACCACCCGTCTGCTTCTTGTGGGTGTACTCGACCTTCTCGACCGCCTTGCGGATGGTCTCGCGGTACGCGACCTGCGGCTTGCCGACGTTGGCCTCGACCTTGAACTCACGGCGCATACGGTCGACGAGCACCTCGAGGTGCAGCTCGCCCATACCGCCGATGATGGTCTGGCCGGTCTCCTCGTCCGAGTGGACCTGGAAGGACGGGTCCTCCTCGGCCAGGCGCTGGATCGCGACGCCCAGCTTCTCCTGGTCGCCCTTCGACTTGGGCTCGATGGCGACCTGGATGACCGGCGCCGGGAAGTCCATGGACTCCAGGATCACCGGCTGCTTGTCGTCGGACAGCGTCTCACCGGTGGTGGTCTGCTTCAGGCCCATGACGGCGACGATGTCGCCGGCGCCCACCGACTCGATCTCCTCACGCTTGTTGGCGTGCATGCGGTAGATCTTGCCGATGCGCTCCTTCTTGCCCTTGACGGAGTTCAGCACGGAGGTGCCGGACTCCAGGCGGCCGGAGTACACGCGGACGAAGGTGAGCTTGCCCAGGTGCGGGTCGCTCATGATCTTGAACGCCAGCGCGGACAGCGGCTCGTCGTCGGACGGCTTGCGCTTGATGACCGTCTCCGGGTCCTTGACGTCGTGGCCCTCGATGGCCTCGATGTCGACCGGGGACGGCAGGTAGCGCACGACCGCGTCGAGCAGGGGCTGGACGCCCTTGTTCTTGAACGCGGTACCGCAGAACACCGGGGTGACGGTGGTGCCGGTGCCCTTGCCGGACGCGATGGTGATACGACGGATCGCGGCGTACAGCTGCTCCTCGGTGGGCTCCTCGCCCTCCAGGTACAGCTCCATGATCTCTTCGTCGTTCTCGGCGACGGCCTCGACCAGCTTGCCGCGCCACTCCTCGGCGGCCTCGGTGTGCGTGGCGGGGATGTCGACGGTGTCGTACATCTCGCCCTTGGTCGCCTCGGCCGACCAGACCAGGGCCTTCATCTTCACCAGGTCGACGACGCCCTTGAAGTCCGCCTCGGCACCGATCGGCAGCTGCATGACCAGCGGCTGCGCGCCCAGACGGTCGGAGATCATGTCGACACAGCGGTGGAACTCGGCACCGGTGCGGTCGAGCTTGTTGACGAAGCAGATACGCGGAACGCCGTAGCGGTCCGCCTGACGCCACACCGTCTCGGACTGGGGCTCCACGCCGGCGACGCCGTCGAACACCGTCACAGCACCGTCGAGCACGCGCAGGGAACGCTCCACCTCGACGGTGAAGTCGACGTGACCCGGCGTGTCGATGATGTTGATGGTGTGGTCGACGTCCTCCAGCGACCAGTGACAGGTGGTGGCAGCAGAGGTGATCGTGATGCCACGCTCCTGCTCCTGCTCCATCCAGTCCATGGTGGCAGCGCCGTCGTGGACCTCACCGATCTTGTAAGACACACCGGTGTAGAACAGGATCCGCTCGGTGGTGGTCGTCTTGCCCGCGTCGATGTGGGCCATGATCCCGATGTTTCGGACCCTGGCCAGGTCAAGTGAAGTGGTAGCCATACGGCTTCAGTCTTCTCTCGGTCTCGATGTGGGTAGCGACTACCAGCGGTAGTGCGCGAAGGCCTTGTTGGACTCGGCCATCTTGTGGGTGTCCTCGCGCTTCTTCACGGCCGCACCGAGGCCGTTGGAGGCATCGAGAAGCTCGTTGAGGAGACGCTCGGTCATGGTCTTCTCGCGACGGGCGCGGGAGTAACCGACCAGCCAGCGCAGCGCCAGGGTGTTGGCACGGCCGGGCTTGACCTCGACCGGAACCTGGTAGGTGGCGCCACCGACACGGCGGGACTTGACCTCGAGGGTCGGCTTGATGTTCTCAAGAGCGCGCTTGAGCGTGATGACCGGGTCGTTGCCGGTCTTCTCGCGCAGGCCCTCCATGGCGCCGTAGACGATGCGCTCGGCGGTGGAGCGCTTGCCGTTCAGCAGCACCTTGTTGATCAGGGAGGTCACCAGAGGAGAGCCGTAGACCGGGTCGATGATGACCGGGCGCTTCGGGGCGGGGCCCTTACGAGGCATTCTTACTTCTCCTTCTTGGCGCCGTAACGGCTGCGAGCCTGCTTGCGGTTCTTGACACCCTGGGTGTCGAGCGAGCCGCGGATGATCTTGTAGCGAACACCCGGCAGGTCCTTCACACGGCCGCCGCGCACGAGCACGATGGAGTGCTCCTGCAGGTTGTGTCCCTCACCCGGAATGTAAGCGGTGACCTCGATGCCGCTGGTCAGACGCACACGCGCGACCTTGCGGAGGGCCGAGTTCGGCTTCTTCGGGGTGGTCGTGAACACGCGCGTGCAGACGCCACGACGCTGAGGGGAACCCTCGAGTGCGGGCGTCTTGTTCTTCTCGACCTTGTCCTGCCGGCCCTTGCGGACCAGCTGCTGGATCGTAGGCACTACTTCTCCGGTTTCTGTGTGCCGATGGGTACAGCTAACCTGGAACGTCGCCGACCCACGCGGTCGGGTGTGTCGAATCCGCCAGACTCCCACCGCAAGGCGGGAAGGGCGCAGATTACGGTGGCCGCTGACAGCTCGCCATGCGGTTTGCAGGCACGCACAGGAGCCAGGGCACACCCCAGGCACAAGGTCTGAGCGTACCTACCTCATTCGCTGCGGTCAAAACAAATGGGGTGGGCTTCGACACGCCAGCCCTTGACAAGGCCGGGGTTCGATCGGCGGTGTGCGCCAGGTAGTCACGGATCAGCTTGACGTCTTCTTGATCCTTCTGCCTCCCCAGCCGCTCCTTCCAGGTCAGGACTCGCGCAGCGGCGAGAAGGGAATCCCCTGGACCCCGGAAGGCGGCACCTCCGGATCCCCGAACCGCAGGACCGCCTTCCAGGCGTTCCCCCGGGCGACGACGTCCAGATCGTGTTCGCCGCCAGGACCAGGGCGGCCGGTTCTGGCTGGCCGGCTGCGAGAAAGGCGAGAGAAGCCCTCTAAGGAGGGAGAACGTCCTTTCGCCGGCAAGTCCAGCCGGACAGGGGCAGCGCCGCCGCGAGAGCGGCCGTACCGAGCCGCCTCGGCGGGGCAAGCGTCCCGGACGTCCCCAACCGCATGTCCGGGAATCCCGAACGCCATGGATCCCCGGAGCGCTGCCGGAGCATCACCCCCAGAGCCGCCAGAACGGCGGCGGAGAGCGTGATCCAGGGCCGCAGGCGATCCATGTAGGGGAAGACGGTGTAAACGCTCCAGACACGCACCACGACGGCCGCCGGGCCGGGCCGCGTGCGCTGCCAGCCCAGCCCCGGGGCACCACCAGGGCGGCCGTCAAGCCGAAGAAGATCCGGGCCGCCTACTTGACCGTGCGGGACATCCTGCCCGCACACGCCGAAGGGCGGCCACCCCGCAAGGTGACCGCCCTTCAGTTCAAGCTGCTCGCTTACTGGTTGTACGGACCGTAGTCGTAGTCCTCCAGCGGTACGGCCTGGCCGGAGCCCGTGCCGAACGGCGAGTAGTCGATGTCGTCGTAGCCGACGGCCGAGTACATCGCGGCCTTGGCCTCCTCGGTCGGCTCGACCCGGATGTTGCGGTAGCGGGACAGACCCGTACCGGCCGGGATGAGCTTACCGATGATGACGTTCTCCTTGAGGCCGATCAGCGAGTCCGACTTGGCGTTGATCGCCGCGTCGGTGAGGACTCGCGTCGTCTCCTGGAAGGACGCCGCCGACAGCCAGGACTCGGTCGCCAGCGAGGCCTTGGTGATACCCATCAGCTGCGGACGACCGGAGGCCGGGTGACCGCCCTCCTGGACCACACGGCGGTTCTCCTGCTCGAAGCGGGAGCGCTCGACCAGCTCGCCGGGCAGCAGCTCGGCGTCGCCGGACTCGATGATCGTCACGCGGCGGAGCATCTGCCGGATGATGATCTCGATGTGCTTGTCGTGGATCGACACACCCTGCGAGTTGTACACCTTCTGGACCTCGCCGACCAGGTGGACCTGGACGGCACGCTGACCCAGGATGCGCAGCACGTCGTGCGGGTTGGTGGCACCCACGGTGAGCTGCTGGCCCACCTCGACGTGGTCGCCCTCGCGGACTAGGACCTTGGCGCGCTTCGAGATCGGGTACGCCGTCTCGTCGCTGCCGTCGTCCGGGGTGACGACGATCTTCTTGGTCTTCTCGGTCTCCTCGATCCGGACGCGGCCGGAGGCCTCGGAGATCGGGGCGACACCCTTCGGGGTACGGGCCTCGAAGAGCTCGACGACACGCGGCAGACCCTGCGTGATGTCGTCACCGGCCACACCACCGGTGTGGAAGGTACGCATCGTCAGCTGGGTACCGGGCTCACCGATGGACTGGGCGGCGATGATGCCGACCGCCTCACCGATGTCGACCAGCTTGCCGGTGGCCAGCGAGCGGCCGTAGCACATCGCGCAGGTACCGACGGCGGACTCGCAGGTCAGGACCGAGCGGGTCTTGACCTCCTCGACGCCACGGCCGACGAGCTCCTCGATGAGGACGTCGCCCAGGTCGGTGCCGGCCGGGGCCAGCACCTGGCCGTCGACCACGATGTCCTCGGCGAGGCAGCGCGCGTACACGGACGTCTCGACGTCGTCCGCCTTGCGCAGCACGCCGTCGGCGCCACGGTCGGCGATCCGCAGCCGCAGGCCGCGGTCGGTGCCGCAGTCCTCCTCGCGGATGATGACGTCCTGCGAGACGTCGACCAGACGACGGGTGAGGTAACCCGAGTCGGCGGTACGCAGGGCGGTGTCCGCCAGACCCTTACGGGCACCGTGCGTGGAGATGAAGTACTCCAGCACGGACAGACCCTCACGGAACGAGGCCTTGATCGGACGCGGGATGGTCTCGTTCTTCGCGTTCGACACCAGACCACGCATACCGGCGATCTGCCGCATCTGCATCATGTTTCCTCGGGCACCCGAGTCAACCATCATGAAGATGGGGTTGGTCTTGGGGAAGTTCTCGTTCATCGCCTCGGCGACCTCGTTGGTCGCCTTGGTCCAGATCGCGATGAGCTCCTGCGTGCGCTCTTCCTTGGTGATCAGACCGCGCTCGTACTGCTTCTGGACCTTCTCGTCCTGCGCCTCGTAACCGCGGACGATCTCCTTCTTCGCCTCGGGAACGACGACGTCGGAGATGGCCACGGTGACACCGGAACGGGTCGCCCAGTAGAAGCCGGCCGCCTTCAGGTTGTCGAGCGTCGCCGCCACGATGACCTTCGGGTAGCGCTCGGCCAGGTCGTTGACGATCTCGGAGAGCTGCTTCTTGCCCACCGAGTAGTCGACGAACGGGTAGTCCTCGGGCAGCAGCTCGTTGAAGAGCGCGCGGCCCAGGGTGGTGCGCAGGCGGAAGCTGTCACCCTGCTGCCACTCCGGCTCGCCCTCCTCGCGCGCCGGCGGGGTCCAGCCGCGCGGCGGGATGGTGCCCACCGGGAAGCGGATGTCGATCGGCGACTGCAGCGCAAGCTCACCGGCGTCGAACGCCATGATCGCCTCGGCCGTGGAACCGAACGCGCGGCCCTCGCCCTTGGTGTCACGCAGCTCGCCGTCGGTGGTGAGGAAGAACAGACCGAGGACCATGTCCTGGGTCGGCATCGTCACCGGACGTCCGTCGGCCGGCTTGAGGATGTTGTTCGAGGACAGCATCAGGATGCGGGCCTCGGCCTGCGCCTCCGCGGACAGCGGCAGGTGCACGGCCATCTGGTCACCGTCGAAGTCCGCGTTGAACGCGGTGCAGACGAGCGGGTGGATCTGGATGGCCTTGCCCTCGACCAGCTGCGGCTCGAAGGCCTGGATGCCGAGGCGGTGCAGGGTGGGAGCACGGTTCAGCAGCACCGGGTGCTCGGCGATGACCTCTTCGAGGACGTCGTACACGACGGTGCGGCCGCGCTCCACCATGCGCTTGGCGCTCTTGATGTTCTGCGCGTGGTTCAGGTCCACCAGGCGCTTCATCACGAACGGCTTGAACAGCTCCAGCGCCATGGCCTTGGGCAGACCGCACTGGTGCAGCTTCAGCTGCGGGCCGACGACGATGACGGAACGCGCCGAGTAGTCGACTCGCTTGCCGAGCAGGTTCTGACGGAAGCGGCCCTGCTTGCCCTTGAGCATGTCGGACAGCGACTTCAGCGGACGGTTGCCGGGGCCCGTGACCGGGCGGCCGCGACGGCCGTTGTCGAAGAGCGCGTCGACGGCCTCCTGGAGCATGCGCTTCTCGTTGTTCACGATGATCTCGGGGGCACCGAGGTCGAGAAGGCGCTTCAGGCGGTTGTTGCGGTTGATGACACGGCGGTACAGGTCGTTCAGGTCGGAGGTCGCGAAGCGGCCACCGTCCAGCTGCACCATCGGACGCAGGTCCGGCGGGATGACCGGGACGCAGTCCAGGACCATGCCCTTGGGGCTGTTGGAGGTCTGCAGGAACGCGGAGACGACCTTCAGCCGCTTCAGGGCACGGGTCTTCTTCTGGCCCTTGCCGGTGCGGATGATCTCGCGGAGCCTCTCGGCCTCTTCCTCCAGGTCGAAGGACTCCAGGCGCTTCTGCAGCGCCGCGGCGCCCATCGAGCCGTCGAAGTAGGTGCCGAAGCGGTCGCGCAGCTCGCGGTAGAGCAGCTCGTCGCCCTCCAGGTCCTGGACCTTGAGGTTCTTGAACCGGTTCCACACCTCGTCGAGGCGGTCGATCTCGCGCTGCGCGCGGTCGCGCAGCTGCTTCATCTCACGCTCGGCACCCTCGCGCACCTTGCGGCGCACGTCGGCCTTGGCGCCCTCGGCCTCCAGCTCGGCCAGGTCGGACTCGAGCTTCTTGGCGCGGGCCTCCAGGTCGGCGTCCCGGCGGTTCTCGATCTGCTGACGCTCGACCGAGACGTGCGCCTCCAGGGAGGGCAGGTCGCGGGTACGGCGCTCCTCGTCGACGTACGTGATCATGTACGCGGCGAAGTAGATGACCTTCTCGAGGTCCTTCGGCGCCAGGTCCAGCAGGTAGCCGAGGCGCGAGGGGACACCCTTGAAGTACCAGATGTGCGTGACGGGGGCGGCCAGCTCGATGTGGCCCATCCGCTCACGGCGCACCTTGGCGCGCGTGACCTCGACGCCGCAGCGCTCGCAGATGATGCCCTTGAAGCGGACGCGCTTGTACTTGCCGCAGTAGCACTCCCAGTCCCGGGTCGGACCGAAAATCTTCTCGCAGAAGAGTCCGTCCTTCTCGGGCTTGAGGGTGCGGTAGTTGATGGTCTCGGGCTTCTTGACCTCGCCGTGGCTCCACTGACGGATGTCGTCAGCGGTGGCCAGGCCGATCCGGAGCTCGTCGAAGAAGTTGACGTCGAGCACTATGCGTCAATCCCTCTCAGGGTTGTAAGTCTGTGGTCTGAAACGGGGGCCTGGGGGTCGGCGGGGGCCTCACACGGTGGCGAGGCCCCTACCGGACTCCCGTCAGACCTCTTCGACGCTGCTCGGCTCGCGCCGGGACAGGTCGATACCGAGCTCCTCCGCAGCGCGGAAGACGTCCTCGTCGGTGTCGCGCATCTCGATGGACATACCGTCGCTGGACAGCACCTCCACGTTCAGGCAGAGCGACTGCATCTCCTTGATGAGCACCTTGAAGGACTCGGGGATGCCGGGCTCGGGGATGTTCTCGCCCTTGACGATGGCCTCGTAGACCTTCACGCGGCCGGTGACGTCGTCGGACTTGATGGTCAGCAGCTCCTGGAGGGCGTACGCGGCGCCGTAGGCCTCGAGGGCCCACACCTCCATCTCGCCGAACCGCTGGCCACCGAACTGGGCCTTACCACCCAGCGGCTGCTGGGTGATCATCGAGTACGGACCGGTCGAACGGGCGTGCAGCTTGTCGTCGACCAGGTGGTGCAGCTTCAGGATGTACATGTAGCCGACCGAGATCGGGTCCGGGAACGGCTCACCGCTACGGCCGTCGAACAGCCGCGCCTTACCGGTCGGGAGCACCATGCGCTCGCCGTCCCGGTTCGGGATGGTGTGCTGCAGCAGACCCGCCAGCTCGTCCTCACGGGCACCGTCGAAGACCGGGGTCGCGACGTTGGTGCCGGGGGCGACCTGGTCGGCGCCGATGACCTGCAGGCGCTGGGCCCACTCCTCCGCGAGGCCGGAGACGTCCCAGCCGCGGCTGGCGAGCCAGCCGAGGTGGATCTCCAGGACCTGTCCCGGGTTCATTCGGGACGGCACACCCAGCGGGTTGAGGATGATGTCGACCGGGGTTCCGTCCTCCAGGAACGGCATGTCCTCGATCGGCAGGATCTTGGAGATGACACCCTTGTTGCCGTGCCGGCCGGCGAGCTTGTCACCGTCGGTGATCTTGCGCTTCTGCGCGACGTAGACGCGGACCAGCTGGTTCACGCCCGGCGGCAGCTCGTCGCCCTCCTCGCGGTCGAAGACGCGCACACCGATGACCTTGCCGGTCTCGCCGTGCGGCACCTTCAGCGAGGTGTCACGGACCTCACGGGCCTTCTCACCGAAGATCGCGCGCAGCAGGCGCTCCTCCGGCGTCAGCTCGGTCTCACCCTTCGGGGTGACCTTGCCGACGAGGATGTCACCGGCGATGACCTCGGCGCCGATGCGGATGATGCCGCGCTCGTCGAGGTCGGCGAGGACCTCCTCGGAGACGTTCGGGATGTCCCGGGTGATCTCCTCGGGGCCGAGCTTGGTGTCACGGGCGTCGACCTCGTGCTCCTCGATGTGGATCGAGGAGAGGACGTCGTCCTGCACGAGGCGCTGCGACAGGATGATCGCGTCCTCGTAGTTGTGACCCTCCCACGGCATGAACGCCACGAGCAGGTTCTTGCCGAGGGCCATCTCGCCGTTCTGGGTGGCCGGGCCGTCGGCGAGGACCTGGCCCTCGACGACACGGTCGCCCTCGTTGACGATGACCTTCTGGTTGACCGAGGTGCCCTGGTTGGAACGGGCGAACTTGGCCAGGCGGTACGTGATGTACGTGCCGTCGTCGTTGGCCGTGGTGATGTAGTCCGCGGAGACCTCCTGGACCACACCGGCCTTCTCGGCCTTGACGACGTCGCCGGCGTCGACGGCGGAGCGGTACTCCATGCCGGTGCCGACGAGCGGGGCCTCCGACTTAATCAGCGGAACGGCCTGGCGCATCATGTTCGCGCCCATGAGGGCACGGTTGGCGTCGTCGTGCTCGAGGAAGGGGATCATGGCGGTCGCGACCGACACCATCTGGCGCGGCGAGACGTCCATGTAGTCCACGTCCTCGGGGCCGACGTAGTCGACCTCGCCGCCACGACGGCGGACGAGCACGCGGCTCTCCTCGAACCGGAGGTCGTTCGTCAGCGGCGCGTTGGCCTGCGCGATGACGAAGCGGTCCTCCTCGTCGGCGGTCAGGTAGTCGACCTCGTCGGTGACCTGGCCGTCGATGACCTTGCGGTACGGGGTCTCGACGAAGCCGAACGCGTTGACCCGGCCGTAGGAGGCGAGCGAGCCGATCAGACCGATGTTCGGACCTTCGGGCGTCTCGATCGGGCACATACGACCGTAGTGCGACGGGTGCACGTCACGGACCTCGAAGCCGGCCCGCTCACGGGAGAGACCACCCGGGCCAAGAGCCGACAGACGGCGCTTGTGGGTGAGACCCGACAGCGGGTTGTTCTGGTCCATGAACTGCGACAGCTGGCTGGTGCCGAAGAACTCCTTGATGGAGGCGACGACCGGCCGGATGTTGATCAGGGTCTGCGGCGTGATCGCCTCGACGTCCTGGGTCGTCATCCGCTCGCGGACGACACGCTCCATACGCGCCAGACCCGTACGGACCTGGTTCTGGATGAGCTCGCCGACGCTGCGCAGACGACGGTTGCCGAAGTGGTCGATGTCGTCGGTCTCGACGACGACCGTCTCGCCGGTGTCACCGGTGGTCTCGGTCTCGCCGGCGTGCAGCTTCACCAGGTACTTGATCGTCGCGATGATGTCCTCGACGGTCAGGATGCCCGCGTCCAGCGGGGTGTCCGTACCCAGCTTCTTGTTGACCTTGTAGCGGCCGACCTTGGCGAGGTCGTAGCGCTTGGGGTTGAAGTAGAGGTTCTCCAGCAGCGTCTGCGCGGCCTCACGCGTGGGGGGCTCGCCCGGGCGCAGCTTGCGGTAGATGTCGAGCAGCGCGTCGTCCTGGCCCTGGGTGTGGTCCTTCTCCAGGGTGGCGCGCATCGACTCGTAGTCGCCGAACTCCTCAAGGATCTGCTCGGTCGTCCAGCCGAGCGCCTTCAGCAGCACGGTGACCGACTGCTTGCGCTTGCGGTCGATGCGGACACCGACCATGTCGCGCTTGTCGATCTCCATCTCCAGCCAGGCACCCCGGGACGGGATGATCTTGGCGGAGAAGATGTCCTTGTCGGACGTCTTGTCGATGCTGGAGTCGAAGTAGACACCGGGGGAACGGACCAGCTGCGACACCACGACACGTTCGGTGCCGTTGATGACGAAAGTGCCCTTGTTCGTCATGAGCGGGAAGTCGCCCATGAAGACGGTCTGGGACTTGATCTCGCCGGTCTCGTTGTTGGTGAACTCGGCGGTGACGAAGAGCGGGGCGGCGTACGTGAAGTCGCGCTCCTTGCACTCGTCGATCGAGTTCTTGGGCGGCTCGAAGCGGTGGTCCCGGAACGTCAGCGACATCGACCCGGAGAAGTCCTCGATCGGGGAGATCTCCTCGAAGATCTCCTCCAGACCGGACTTGGTGGGGACGTCCTGACCGTTCTCAAGGGCCTCCTCGACCCGAGTCTGCCAGGCGGTGTTGCCGAGCAGCCAGTCAAAGCTCTCGGTCTGCAGCGCGAGCAGGTTCGGAACCTCGAGGGGCTCCTTGATCTTTGCAAAGGAGATGCGCAGCGGGGCGGTGCTGGCGCCGTTGTTCGTATTCGCGGTCGAGGCAGTGCGCGAGGCGGCCAAGAGGGGGTCCTTCCGAGGGCTCGGACTCACTACGCGCGTACCGGTCCCTCTCCCGTACACAGAGACGGAAACCCCAGGTCGGGGGGGCTTCGGTCGACTGTGCTCAAGTGAGGGCAGACCCCTGGTGACGGGCAGGGGACAGCTAACAGGCAGCGCAAAGGGTCAGTGTAGCCACTTGGCACACTGATGTCCAGTGCGGGTTTTCGAAGACCCTCGTTGCCCTCAACGCCCTCTTCAACGCCCTTGGCATGCCTGCCCTCAACGCACGTTGATACTGCCCTCTTCGTCGCCGATCCATGCCTCGGATTCGGATCCTTGTGACGACGCGTCCTGAGAATTGCGCGCTGCGTGCGGTTCGTCAAGGGTTCCTTGCCGATACCGGGGCATCGGGAGACACGACGAAGATCACCTTACCCCTCACGAACAGAGGTGCAAGGCAGCCCAGCCGGACCCCGGGGAACGCCGAAGGGCGACCACCCGGATGGATGATCGCCCTTCGGTGCGTTCGCGTTACAGCCCTACGGGGCCGTTTCGGCGGTCGCGAAGGTCTTACTTGACCTCGACGGACGCGCCGGCGCCCTTGAGGGCCTCGGCGGCCTTGTCGGCCTGCTCCTTGTTGACCTTCTCGAGGACCGGCTTCGGGGTGCCGTCGACGAGGTCCTTGGCCTCCTTCAGACCCAGGGAGGTCAGCTCACGCACGACCTTGATGACCTGGATCTTCTTCTCGCCGGCGCCGGTGAGGACGACGTCGAACTCGTCCTTCTCCTCCTCGGCCTCGGCGGCGGCGCCACCAGCGGCACCACCGGCGACGACGACCGGCGCGGCAGCGGCGGCGGTGACGTCGAACTTGTCCTCGAAGGCCTTCACGAACTCGGAGAGCTCGATGAGGGTCATCTCCTCGAACTGGGCGAGCAGGTCTTCCTGGCTGAGCTTCGCCATGATGGCGGTCCTTCCACTCAAATCGGCAGGTGCCGGATGTACTGGGTAAGGCGGGCGTACGTCGGCCCGCTGCGACCCGCGCCGTTGGCGCGGGTCAGAAAGCGAGCCGAATTACTCGGCACCGCCCTGCTCGGCCTGCTTGGCGCGCAGCGCGTCCACGGTGCGGACGAGCTTCGACGGCAGCGCCTGGAAGACGGAGGCAGCCTGGGACTGCTTCGCCTTGAAGGCACCGGCCAGCTTGCTGAGCAGAACCTCGCGGGACTCGAGGTCCGCAAGCTTCTTGATCTCGTCGGCGGACAGCGCCTTGCCGTCAAGGACACCGCCCTTGATGACGAGATTGGGGTTGTCCTTGGCGAAGTCACGGAGACCCTTCGCCGACTCCACCGGGTCACCGGTGACGAAGGCGACGGCCGTCGGACCAGCGAAGAGCTGGTCGTCCAGCGTGATCCCGGCCTCGTTGGCCGCAATCTTGGTCAGCGTGTTCTTCACCACGGCGTACTGGGCGTTCTCACCGAGCGACCGGCGCAGCGTCTTGAGCTGCGCCACGGTGAGACCGCGGTACTCGGTCAGCACGGCGGCGTTGGAGCTGCGGAACTTGTCCGTCAGCTCAGCAACCGCGGCAGCCTTGTCGGGCCTCGCCATAGAGCCTCGGCCTCCTTCCGGGTGATTCGGACCGCGCGGACCCGAAGGAGGACTGGGTAAAACGAAACGCCCCGGCGCAGGTGCACGGGGCGGACTCGACCGGCCGCACACGCGCTCGGCGCGCGCACTCCGGGAGTTCTTCCACTGTCACCTGCGCGGGTCGCCCACTTTTCAGCGGATCCTTCGGCCACCGCACCCTCGTTCGAGCGTGCGGCAACGACCAGCGGTCTTTGGCTTCTCGGAGAGAGTACGGGACACGGCCTCCTCCGAGCAAATCGACCGTTTACGACCGCTCCACCCGGGGCAACGGGCTCCGCGAACGGGTCCCTCCGGGGGTTGCGGCGCATACGGCCAGGCTGTCACGGGAAGCCTTGGCTCGGACGGACGGGCGGGCGGGGGTTAGCGGGGCGGGCTGTGACGGCGGGCCTTGGCTCGGGTGGGCGGGGGTTTGCGGGGGCAGGCTGTGACGGAGACCTTAGGTCGGGCGGGCGGGCCTCCGCGGGGGCGGGCTGTGACGGCGGGCCGTGCCCCGGACTGGCTGTGCGTGCCGGCAGCCTTCGGCGCGGGCAAGCCTCTGCGAGGGGCACGGCGCGAACGGGCTATTGCGGGGGCGAGCGGTGACGGGAAGCCTTGGCTCGGGGGAGCGCGTTCCTGCGGGGATGGGCTGCGACAGCGGGCTGTGGCTCCGGCTAACGATGCATGCTGGCATGCCTCTACCCGGGCGAGCAGGCCTCGGCGCGAGCGGTCAGGCCCTGGCAAGGCGGGCTGTGACGGCATGCCTTGGCTCGGCGAGCGGAGCTCTGCCGGGAGGCCACGGCGCGTGCGGGCGCGCTGTGACGGGAGATCGGGGCCGGCCGTGCGGGCCCCTGCGGGAGACCGTGGCGGGTACGGGCGGGCCACCGCGACGGAAGGCCATGGCTCGGGCGAGCTATCCATGGCCGCAGCCCCCGGCGCCACAAGCGGGTCAAGCGCGGCAGGCCGTGGCTCGGGCAAGCTGGCCGTGACGGGAGCCCGGGCTCGGACAAGCGGCCCGTGGCCGCAGCCTCCGGCTCGGGCGAGGGGGCCAAGGCTGAGAGGTCATGACGCGCGCGGACAGGCCACGCGACGGGAGGTCGAGGCTCGGGTAAACGACCGGTGGCCGCAGCCCCGGCCCGCGCGAGCGGGCAGGCCGCGCAACGAAGGCTGTGGCTCGGACGAGCTGCCGCAGCCGCAGCCCCCGTCGGCCCGGACGAGCGGGCTCCTGCCGGGAAGCCACGGCGCGCGCGGGGAGGCCGCGCGACGGGAGGCCGTGGCTCGGACGAGCTATCCACGCCGGCAGCCCCGGCCCGGGCGATCGGGCTAAGGACGGAAGACCGTGTTGCCAGAGCGGGCGCCGCACAGCGGGAGGCTGCGGCGTGGACGAGCGACCCCTAGCCGCAACCCCGGCCCGGACAAGTAGGCCTCTGCCGGGAAACCACGGCTCAGATGAGCTAGCCGCAGCCGCAGCCCCCAGCCGGGGCGAGTGGGCCTCTGCAGAGAGGCCGTCGAGTGTTCCCTGGCCTCCGCCGTCCGGGCGGGAGGCCCTCCGGGGGGCCGGGGGCCTCGCGGAGGCGTCCGGTCAGGACGTCGCGCCGGTGCCGCCCGTCAGCGTGCCGCCGGACTTCATCATGTCCGCGAAGTCCTTGGTGTCGCCGGCCGGGGGCGCCTCGGCGGTGACCTTCACGCCGTAGTCGGTGTAGAAGGACGTGTTGGTCATGGCGCCGTTGGCCGTGTCCGCCTTCTCGGTCTTCTTCACCAGCAGGTCCTGGTCGTTGATCCAGATGTCGACCTTGTCGGTGGTGACGCCGGCCTGGCTGAGCTGCTTCTTCAGGGCCGACAGCTGCTCGGCGCTGAGGTTGCTGGTCTTGCCCGCGAGGTCGGCGACGTTCAGCGTGCCCGAGTAGTGGGTGGTGTGGACGCCGGAGACCGTCTCCTCGCCGACCTTCTTGACGTCGCCGGAGGCCAGCAGCATCTTCACGGACTGGTTCGGCGTGGCGTTCTGGATCTGGTCCTTCATGTACGAACCGGAGGCGCCGCCAAGCTTGGCGAGGTCGTCGTAGGAGTACTTGATCCAGTGCTTGCCACCGCCCGCCTGCTGGGCGTACGTGTCGCTCATGTGGGCGTAGTAGGCGTCCGGCAGGTACCGGGCCTCCATCGACTGCGTGCCGGCCTTCTTCATCAGCTCGGCCATCTGGCCGCCGGTGTACGTGATGGTGAGGTTGCCCTTGAGGCCGTCGCCCCAGGTGAGGGCGCCGTTCGCGGTCATCGACATGAGGTCGCCGATGGACGTGGTGGAGCGCACCTTGGCGGAGTCGGCCTTGTCGGTGGACTTCTCCGCGGAACGCAGGGCGGCGATGGGGCTGACGTGCGTCGCGGTCTTGCCGGCCGCCTTCTCACCGCCGTCCTTGCCGGAGTCGGAGGAGCCGCACGCGGCCACTCCGGTCAGCGCGGCCACCACGGCTGCGGCAAGGGCCGCCCGGCGCACGATCGTGCTCATCATGTACTCCCACCCCTAATGCGTGTCCTGTGCCTGCACCGTATGCCAGGCCACTGACAGTCGTGCGAAAAGTCGCACAAAGAAAGGACGGGCCCGGAACCTCCGAGGTTCCAGGGCCCGCCCTTTTTCTTTACGCGTACCTGACGCGGCTACCGGACTGAGCCGAGGGCTCAGACGGCGGCCGGGTCCTCCTCGACGAGGAGGTTACGGGTGCGGTTCGGGTCGACCGGGATGCCGGGGCCCATGGTGGTGCTGACCGCGGCCTTCTTGATGTAGCGACCCTTGGCGGCGGACGGCTTCAGACGGAGGATCTCCTCCAGCGCGGCGCCGTAGTTCTCCACCAGCTTGGTGTCGTCGAAGGACGCCTTGCCGATGATGAAGTGCAGGTTCGAGTGCTTGTCGACGCGGAACTCGATCTTGCCGCCCTTGATGTCGGTGACGGCCTTGGCGACGTCGGGGGTGACGGTGCCGGTCTTCGGGTTCGGCATCAGACCACGCGGGCCGAGGACGCGGCCGAGGCGGCCGACCTTGCCCATGAGGTCCGGGGTGGCGACGACGGCGTCGAAGTCCAGACGGCCCTTCGCCACCTCGTCGATCAGTTCGTCGGAGCCGACGATGTCGGCGCCGGCGGCCTCCGCGGCCGCAGCACGGTCACCGGTCGCGAAGACCAGGACCCGGGCGGTCTTGCCGGTGCCGTGCGGAAGGTTCACGGTGCCACGGACCATCTGGTCGGCCTTGCGCGGGTCGACACCCAGACGGAAGGCGACCTCGACGGTGGAGTCGAACTTGGTCGTGGAGGTCTCCTTGGCCAGACGGACGGCCTCGAGCGGGGCGTACAGCTTCTCCCGGTCGACCTTGGCGTCCGCAGCGCGGAGAGCCTTGCTGCGCTTGCTCACAACTTGCTCCTGTGTGTTCTGAAGGAGTCGTGGTCCCTGGGCCGAGCAGGCCCTGCCACGTGCGACCGGCTACGGCCGCATGACTGCTTGGGGGGTGGGGTCAGCCCTCGACCGTGACGCCCATGGAACGCGCGGTACCGGCGATGATCTTCGCGGCGGCGTCCAGGTCGTTCGCGTTCAGGTCGGGCATCTTGGTCTGGGCGATCTCGCGGACCTGCGCCTCGGTGATCTTGGCGACCTTGGTCTTGTGCGGCTCGCCGGAGCCCTTCTCGATGCCCGCGGCCTTGAGGATCATCTTCGCGGCCGGCGGCGTCTTGGTGATGAAGGTGAAGGAGCGGTCCTCGTAGACCGTGATCTCCACCGGGATGACCCAACCGCGCTGCGACTCGGTCGCGGCGTTGTAGGCCTTGCAGAACTCCATGATGTTGACGCCGTGCTGACCCAGCGCCGGGCCGACCGGCGGAGCCGGGTTGGCGGCGCCGGCCTGGATCTGGAGCTTGATGAGCCCCGTGACCTTCTTCTTCTTGGGAGGCATAGCTCTCCGGGTCCTTTCGGTTCGGGTCCTGCCCGCCTCCGGGGACCACCCGGATGCAGGCATACCGCACAACGATAACGGGTATAGATGCGCGGCTGAAAACCGTGCAGGTCAGGTGGGCTGAACCAGCCCACCTGACCTGCACGGAAGCGGTACGTCCAGAAAGTTCTAGTTCTTCTGGATCTGGTCGAAGGAGAGCTCGACCGGCGTCTCGCGGCCGAAGATCTCCACCAGGCCCTTGACCTTCTTCGAGTCGGGGTTGATCTCGTTGATGGTCGCCTGCAGCGTGGCGAACGGGCCGTCGGTGACGGTGACCGAGTCGCCGACCTCGAAGTCCAGCACCTGGACCTCGACCTTGCGCTGCGGGGCGGGCTTGCCCTCGGCCTCGGCGGCCTCGCGGGCGGCCTTCTCCTCGGCCTCCGGGGCGAGCATCTTGACGATCTCGTCCAGGGTCAGCGGGTACGGGTCGTAGGCGTTGCCGACGAAGCCGGTGACGCCCGGGGTGTTGCGGACGACGCCCCAGGACTCGTTCGTCAGGTCCATGCGGACCAGGACGTAACCCGGCAGCTTGTTCTGCTTGATCGTCTTGCGGTCGCCGTTCTTGATCTGGACGACCTCTTCCTGCGGCACCTCGGCCTGGAAGATGTAGTCCTCGACGTTCAGCGAGACGGCGCGCTGCTCCAGGTTGGTCTTCACGCGGTTCTCGTAACCGGCGTAGGTGTGGATGACGTACCACTCGCCGGGCAGGGTGCGCAGTTCCTCGCGCAGGGCCTCGACCGGGTCCACCGGAGCGGCGGGCTCCTCCTCGGCGGCCTCCGCGACGGCGGCCTCCTCGTCGGTCTCGGCCTCTTCGTCCTCGTCCTCGGCGTGCAGGGCGGCCTCCTCGGCCGGCTCACCCGCCTCGGCCTCGGCAGCCTCGAACTCGTCCTGCTCGTCCGCGCCCTCGACGATGTCGAGCTCGTCGTCCACCGTCTCGGCGGCCAGCCCTCGGGGCTCGGTGGCGTCGTCGTTCAGGTTCGGGTCAGACACGATGGCTGCTTCTTCCTGGATACATAGGGGTGGAACATGCGAAAACGGGCGCCGGTACCACGGCGCCCTTCGCTCTTGGCTCAGCCGAAGACGTACTTGGCCGCGTGGTTGAGCCCATAGTCAATCACGGTCACCAGGGCGATCATGATGGCGACGAAGAAGATCACCACGGTGGTGTACGAGGTCAGCTGGTTGCGCGAGGGCCAGACGACCTTCCGGAGCTCCGCGATGATCTGGCGGTAGAAGGTGGCCAGGCGCTTGAGCGGGCCCTTCTTGGCGCGCTTGCCGCCCTTGCGAGCCCTCTTCTTGGACTCGGACACCTCGTCCTGGGCGTCAGGCGTGTCGATGGAGCCCACGGCGTCCGTCATAATCCTCACCTGATCCCGGGTCATGGCCGTGCCGCGCCCGGTTTCTGAGCCGCACGGCGGTGCATTGCAGTACGTACATGCGCACACATCCTGGCGGTGTGTGTAGCAGGGCCGGAGGGACTTGAACCCCCAACCGCCGGTTTTGGAGACCGGTGCTCTACCAATTGAGCTACGACCCTTTGTGTGTCCCCCAACGTACCGCATCCGACCGGGTGCCCGGTGTGCACCGGCCCGGCGGCGGCTGCTGGAGGCCAACGAGGTGAGAGTGTACGTGGTCCGGGGCGCGGCGTCGAACAGAAAGTGCCCGTTCGGGGCCGCGTGGCCAGAGATCGTCCTGGCCGGGGCCCGGATTCGGACCCGTGTTCACGCCTCGACCCTTCCTGTTCAGTCTGTGAAACCCGTGTGCCGGGCTCATTTCCGGTCTGGAACGATGGGCGGCATGAGCGCTGCAACCCCTCCCACCGAGCGCCGGGTCTCCGCCCGAGTCGGCGCGATCTCCGAGTCCGCCACCCTCGCCGTGGACGCCAAGGCGAAGGCCCTGAAGGCCGCCGGGCGTCCGGTGATCGGCTTCGGCGCCGGTGAGCCCGACTTCCCGACCCCGGACTACATCGTCGAGGCGGCCGTCGAGGCCTGCAAGAACCCCAAGTACCACCGGTACACCCCGGCCGGCGGCCTGCCGGAGCTGAAGGCCGCCATCGCGGCGAAGACGCTGCGCGACTCCGGCTGGGAGCCCGACGTCTCGCAGATCCTCGTCA
This sequence comes from Streptomyces sp. NPDC047841, assembly GCF_040704085.1. NCBI lineage: Bacteria > Bacillati > Actinomycetota > Actinomycetes > Kitasatosporales > Streptomycetaceae > Streptomyces > Streptomyces sp. NPDC047841. The sequence continues at coordinate 135,862 of NZ_JBEYRP010000002.1, read as the reverse complement.
CCAACGGCGGCAAGCAGGCCATCTACGAGGCGTTCGCCGCGATCCTCGACCCGGGCGACGAGGTCATCGTCCCGGCGCCGTACTGGACGACCTACCCGGAGTCGATCCGCCTGGCCGGCGGTGTCCCGGTCGAGGTCGTCGCCGACGAGACCACCGGCTACCGGGTCTCGGTCGAGCAGCTGGAGGCGGCGCGCACGGAGAAGACGAAGGTCGTGCTGTTCGTCTCCCCGTCCAACCCGACCGGCGCGGTGTACTCCGAGGCCGAGACCGAGGCGATCGGCCGCTGGGCCGTGGAGCACGGCCTGTGGGTGCTCACCGACGAGATCTACGAGCACCTGGTCTACGGCGAGGCCGCCGCCGTGTCCCTGCCGGGGCTCTTCCCCGAGCTGCGCGACAAGTGCATCGTGGTCAACGGTGTGGCGAAGACGTACGCCATGACCGGCTGGCGCGTGGGCTGGGTCATCGGCCCGAAGGACGTGGTCAAGGCCGCGACGAACCTCCAGTCGCACGCCACCTCGAACGTCTCCAACGTCGCCCAGGTGGCCGCGCTGGCCGCCGTCTCCGGTGACCTCGACGCCGTGGCGACGATGCGCGAGGCCTTCGACCGGCGCCGCAAGACCATCGTGCGGATGCTCAACGAGATCGACGGCGTGGTCTGCCCGGAGCCCGAGGGCGCCTTCTACGCCTACCCGTCGGTCAAGGCGCTGCTCGGCAAGGAGATCCGCGGCAAGCGCCCGAAGGACACCGTCGAGCTGGCCGCGCTGATCCTGGAGGAGGCCGAGGTCGCGGTCGTCCCGGGCGAGGCGTTCGGCACGCCGGGCTACCTGCGGCTGTCGTACGCGCTCGGTGACGAGGACCTCGTCGAGGGCGTGAGCCGCGTCCAGAAGCTGCTGGCGGAGGCCAGGGACTGAGTCGTCCATTTGTCGTCCATTTCTGGACAGGGGCACTTCCGGATCTCCGGAGGTGCCCCCGTTCCTTTGTGCGAGCAAGACCACGTGAGGGGAAACGGCTACCGGGACAGCGGGGACATACGGCAGGATCTGGGAATGGAGCGTGTACGTGATCTCTCTGAGCTGCCGAAAGCCCATCTGCACCTGCACTTCACCGGCTCGATGCGACCGGGCACCGTCCTGGAACTCGCCGACAAGTACGGTGTCCGCCTGCCCGACGCGCTGACGGAGGCGCTGACCAGCGGGGAACCGCCGAGACTGCGGGCCACGGACGAGCGGGGCTGGTTCCGTTTCCAGCGGCTGTACGACGCCGCGCGCTCCTGCCTGCGCGAGCCGGAGGACATCCAGCGCCTGGTCCGGGAGGCCGCCGAGGAGGACCTGCGGGACGGCTCGGGCTGGCTGGAGATCCAGGTGGACCCGACGTCGTACGCGCCCCGGCTGGGCGGTCTGATCCCGGCCCTGGAGATCATCCTCGACGCGGTGGACACGACCTCGCGGGAGACCGGGCTCGGCATGCGGGTGCTGGTGGCCGCGAACCGGATGAAGCACCCGCTGGACGCGCGCACCCTGGCCCGGCTGGCGGTGCGCTACGCGGACCGGGGCGTGGTCGGCTTCGGGCTCTCCAACGACGAGCGGCGGGGCATGGCGCGGGACTTCGACCGGGCCTTCCACATCGCGCGGGAGGGCGGTCTGCTGTCGGCCCCGCACGGCGGTGAGCTGGCCGGCCCGGCGTCGGTCCGGGACTGCCTGGACGACCTGGACGCCACGCGGATCGGGCACGGGGTGCGGGCGGCGGAGAACCCCCGGCTGCTGAAGCGGCTGGCCGACCGGGGCGTGACCTGCGAGGTGTGCCCGGCGTCGAACGTGGCGCTCGGCGTGTACGAGAAGGCGGAGGACGTGCCGCTGCGCACGCTCTTCGAGGCGGGCGTCCCGATGGCGCTGGGCGCCGACGACCCGCTGCTGTTCGGGTCCCGGCTGGCCGCCCAGTACGAGATCGCCCGCCACTCCCACGGCTTCACGGACGCGGAACTCGCGGAGCTGGCCCGGCAGTCGCTGCGCGGTTCGGCCGCCCCGGAGGAGGTCAGGAAGCGGCTGCTGGCCGGCGTGGACGACTGGCTGGCGCGCCCGGCGGCCTGAGACGGGCGTACGGCGGACAGGGCCTGAAGCAGACCGTCATCTCGACGGGGTGCCCGCCGCCGGGCGGATCGGCCAGGGGCGGGAACGATCCCAGGTATGCGGTGCGCCCCGGCGCGGACGCGTGCCCGGTCCCGGCGCCCGCTCCACACGGCGGCGTCCCGCGCGGGTCGGTGCGGACGGTCAGCGAGGTTCCCTGCCGCAGCCGGCGGCGCAGGCCGGGGCTTTCGTGGACGAGGAGCAGGTCCACCGGTTCGCCGGCGCCCTCGTCGGACGGGACGCCGCGCAGCAGCGGCAGGTGGACGATCGTGTGCGGGGAGCGGGCGGCGAAGGCGAACAGCCCGGCGAGCCGGTCGAGCGGTGCCTCATGGCGTCAGGGTCGCGGGTCGCCCGGCGCGTCCGCGACGGAGATTCCGCCCGCCAGGGTGCGGGCGATGCGGGTGGCGAACTCGTCCACGGGCGGGCGGGCGCCGGTCTCGGTGGCGTCGTAGGCGAACGCGCGCTGGGCGCAGGCGCCGAGGAGGAGGGAGGCGGCGGCGTAGGTGTCGGCGTCGGCACGGACCCGGCCGGCCGCCTGTTCGGCACGGAGGTAGGCGTCCAGGCCCTGGATGGGCAGGTGCGGGCCGGAGCCGATCGCGCGCAGCGCCTCGTCGTGGCGGCGCTTGAGCTGGGTCTCGGCGTAGAGGGAGGCGGCGATCGGGAAGCTCTGCTCGTAGAAGAGGGCGGCCTGGCGGGCGATCTCCGTGAGGTTCCCCGCGAGCGTGCCCCGGCCCGGTTCGGCGGCGAGGCCGCCGAGCAGCGGGGTGAGGCGGGGCAGGCGCTCGGTGAGGACCCGTACGAACAGCTCCTCCTTGCTGTCGAAGTACTTGTAGAGAGCCGCTTCGGAGCAGCCGGCCGCGCGGGCGATCTCCTTGGTGGTGGCGCGGGCGAGTCCGACGGTGAGCATCAGCTCGTGCGCCGCGTCGAGGATGCGGACACGCGCCGGCTTCGTCTCCATGGGGCTCCGATCGGGACTTGACGGGTGGGTGAGTGCCTACCCACCCTAGAGGCCACAGGGATGAGTGAACACTTACCCACCAGTCGGCGGACCAGGGGAGTCGGACGTCACTATGAAGCTCACTGTCTTCGGCGCCACGGGAGGGATCGGCCGGGAGCTGGTCCGCCAGGCCCTGGACGCCGGTCACGAGGTCACCGCCGTGGTACGGGACCCGGCCCGGCTCTCCGTCACCGGCGACCGTCTGGAGGTCGTGCGCAGCGGCCTGAGCGGCTCCGAGGAGCTGCGGCCCGCCGTACGGGGCCGGGACGCCGTGCTGTCGGGCCTGGGCGCGCGCAGCCGCAAGGACGCCGGGGTGGCCACCCGGCTGACCCGTACGGTGCTGGACGCCATGGAGGCGGAGGGGGTGCGCCGGCTGCTGGTGGTGAGCGCCGCGCCGGTCGGCCCGGCCCCGGCGCACGACGGCCCCCTGGACCGGGGGGTGCGGCGCCTGGTGTCGGCGGTCCTCAAGGACGTCTACGCCGACCTGCGGGCAATGGAGGCGGAGCTGGCCCGCAGCGGCACGGACTGGACGTCCGTACGGCCGCCCCGGCTCCAGGACAAGCCGCTCACCGGCCGCTACCGCACCGTCGTCGGCGGCTTCCCGCCCCGGGGACGCTTCATCGGCCGCGCGGACGTCGCGCACGCCATGCTTGCGATGATCGGCTCCGGGGAGACCCTGAAGCAGGGGGTCGGGGTGGCCTACTGAGCGGCGCGGCCCGCCACCGACGGCTCCCGGAACCGCTCCTAGACGCTGACGCCGACGGTCACCGGCTCGTTGACCAGGGTGACGCCGAACGCCTCACGGACGCCGGCGATCACCTCGCGGGCCAGGGCGAGCAGGTCCTCCGTGGTGGCACCGCCCCGGTTGGTGAGCGCGAGGGTGTGCTTGGTGGAGATGCGGGCGGGGCCGCTGCCGTACCCCTTGGTGAAGCCCGCCTTGTCGATCAGCCAGGCCGCGGAGGTCTTCGTACGGCCCTCCCCCGCCGGGTAGGCGGGCGGCTCGACGCCCTCGCCCAGCCGTGCGCGCACGCGCGCGTGGAACGCGGCGAACTGCTCGTCGCTGAGGATCGGGTTGGTGAAGAAGGAACCGGCCGACCAGGTGTCGTGGTCCTCGGGGTCGAGGACCATGCCCTTGCCGGCGCGCAGCTTCAGGACGGCCTCCCGGGCGTCGGCCAGCGGCACCCGGTCCCCCGGCTCCACGCCGAGCGCACGGGCGGCCTCGGCGTACCTGACCGGCGCGGACAGCCCGCCCGCGTCCTCCAGCTCGAAACGGACCCGGAGCACGACGTAGCGCTCGGGGTCGTCCTTGAAGCGGCTGTGGCGGTACGAGAAGGCGCACTCCTCGTTCGTCAGCGTGACGGTCTCGCCGGCCCGCCGGTCGTAGGCGATCACCTCGGTGATCGTCGAGGAGACCTCCTGGCCGTAGGCGCCCACGTTCTGGATCGGCGTGGCGCCCGCGGATCCGGGGATGCCGGCCAGGCACTCGATCCCGGCGAGCCCGGCCTCCACGGTGCGGGCGACGGCGTCGGTCCACACCTCGCCGGCCGCCAGCTCCAGGGTGGTGCCGCGCAGCTCGACCCCGCGCGTGGCGATGCGCAGCGCGGTGCCGTCGAAGCCCTTGTCGCCGATGACCAGGTTCGATCCGCCGCCGATGACCAGCAGCGGGGTGCCGCTGTCGTCCGCCTCGCGGACGGCGGCGATCACCTCGGCGTCGGTGGCGGCGGTCATCAGCCGCGTCGCGGGTCCACCCAGCCGGAAGGTGGTCAGCGGGGCAAGGGGGGCGTCGTGGAGTACCTGCACGGCCCCAAGACTACGAGACGGTCCGACGGCGGCCACGCCGACCGACAGGAGACCGCCGACGGACCCGGACCCGCCTGCACCACCGGCCTGCCGGTCCGGTGCCGACCCGGCGCGCATGACAGCGCGCTGCCGGACGATGCCCTGCCACTCCCCCTCCCACGCCGCACACGCACCCGTCCCCCACGCCCGGGGCGCATGCACGCGTGGCCTTCCCCCGCTGGGCCACAGGTCGACGCGCGGCGCCACCAGGCTGCCCGCGCGGCACGCCTAGCAGCGCGCTCCCGGACGGTGCCCCGCCGCACCCCGTCCCACGCCGCGCATGCACCCCTCCCCACGCCCGAAAACGCACGCACGCGCACGTGCCTGCGAGCCGCAGGCCCACGCGCGTGGCGCACCAGCCTGCCCGCGCGGCGCGCATGACAGCGCGCTCCCGCCCCCGCCGGGCACGCACCCCTCCCCGCACCCGAAAACACACGCACGCGCGCGTGGACCTCCCCTGCGGGCCACAGGTCCACGCGCGCGTGCGGCGTTGTGCGGTGCGGTGCTGTCCTGCACAGGCAACGGCTACGTCAGTCGCCGTGTCGCCTCCTCCCAGCTCACCGGGAGGCCGTCGGCGGAGGTCTGCCAGGTGGCGAACCGGACGTCGCGCATCTGGTCCGCCAGGGCGCGGGACGTCGGCCGGTGGGCTCCGGAGCGGGCGAACTCCCGTAGTGCGGCGGCCGACTCCCAGGCGGACAGGGTCCAGAAGGTCCGCCGCAGGGGCCGGGCCCTGAGGGCGGCCCCGTAGGCGCCCGGTGCGCGGCCGGCCTGCCGCCAGACGGCCGGTGTGCGCACGAGGAAGCGGAGGGCGCCCCACAGGGTGCGGGTCTCGAAGCGCGAGGCGAAGACGTGCGCCTCGGCGCCGGCCGGCGGCGGGTGGGGCACGGTCCAGGGAAGCGTGGGCATCGCGGGCTCCTCGCGGGGTGGTGGCAGGTCAGCGGGAGACGGTCTCGAGGACCGGCGCGGGCGCCTCCCCGGCCGCGGGGACGGCGCCGCGGCGCCCGGGGATCACCAGGGCCGCGACCGCGGCGAGGGCGACCACCGCCGAGCCGGTGACCAGGGCCGGCCGCAGACCGTCGACGAAGCTCTGCGCGGACTCGTAGCCGCCCCGCGCGGAGAAGATCGACGACATCACCGCGATGCCGAGCGCGCCGCCCACCTCGCGGAGCGCGTTGTTGGCGCCGGAGGCGATCCCCTGCTCCTGCGGGCGCACGCTGGCCATGACCAGGCTGGCGGCCGGCGCGAAGTACAGGGCCATGCCGACTCCGCTGATGACGAGGCCGGGCAGCTGGGCGCCATAGGAGACGTCCGTGGTGACGACCCAGGCCATGTAGCCGAGCCCGGCGGCCTGGAGGAACAGGCCCGCGGCGACGACCGGCCGGCCGCCGATCCGGTCGGACAGGAGCCCCGCGACGGGCGCGACGAGCATCGGCATGCCGGTCCACGGCAGCATCCTCAGTCCCGCCTCGGTGGGCGAGTAGCCGAGGACGCCCTGCATGTACTGGCTGAGCAGGAAGATGGAGCCGAACATCCCGACGAACATCAGCAGGCTGGCGGCGTTGATCCCGGAGAAGGACCGGGAGCGGAACAGCCGCATGGGCAGCATCGGGTGCGCCGCGCGGGAGCTGTAGCCGACGAAGCCCGCGAGCAGCGCCCCGCCCGCGCCGAGCGCGGTCAGCACCACGGAGTCGGTCCAGCCGTCGGCGGGCCCGCGGACCAGGCCGTAGACGATCCCGAAGAGCCCGCCGCTGGCGAGGAGCGTGCCGGGGACGTCGAGGCGGGCGCCGGTGCCGTGGGACTCGGCGAGGCGCAGCCGGGCGAGCGGCAGCGCGGCGAGGCCCAGCGGGACGTTCAGCCAGAAGATCCAGTGCCAGGAGACGTGCTCGGTGAGGCTGCCTCCGATCAGCGGCCCGGAGGCGACGGCGAGGCCGTTGACGGCGCCCCAGATGCCGTACACCGTCCCGCGCCGGGCCGCGGGCACGGCCGCCGTGAGCAGGGTCAGCGTGAGCGGCATCATCACGGCCGCGCCGACGCCCTGGACCGCGCGGGCGGCGATCAGGGAGTCGATGCCGGGTGCCATGGCCGCGGCGCCGGACGCGCCGGTGAAGACGGCGAGTCCGGCGAGGAACATCCGCCGGCGTCCGAACCGGTCGCCGAGCGCGGCACCGAACATCAGCAGGACGGCGAAGGTGAGCGTGTACGCGCTCACGGTCCACTCCAGGTCGTCCAGCGCCCCGCCGAGGTCCTCGCGGATGGAGGGCAGGGCGGTGGTGACGACGAGGTTGTCCAGGGACGCCATGAACCCGGCGACGCTCGTGATGACGAGGGCCCATATCCCGCTCGCGCGTGACGGTTCGGTGACGGGTGGTGCTGTCTGCTGTGCCATCGTCCCCCCAAGGGATCATAGTTAGTTATTGATGACTAACTTTCGTGGGCATGCGTGTGCGCATGCTCGTGCCCGCCGAGACGACAGGGCCAGGCCCCTACGCCTCCAGGCGACCCGTGAGCCGGGCCGAGGGATAGAGCCCCTCCCACACCCGGTGCTCGGGCGGAAAACCCATGGCCACCAGGCAGTTGATGAGCATCCCGTGAGCCAGGAAGGCGGTCGTCTCGTCGACGTCCGCGCCGAGCGCCAGCCGCACGGTGTCCCACAGCCGCATCCAGCCGGCCCGTACGCTCTCGCCGAACTCCCGGTCGCCCTCCTGCTCCGCGGCGGCCACGGCGATGTACATCTGCATCTGCATCATCAGCCACTCGGGCCGCTCCGCGATGACCTTGGTGTACGCGTTCGCCATGGCGTGCAGGGCCTCCTCGCCCCGCAGCCCCTCCGACGCCCGCTCGAAGGTCCGGATGGTGTCCTCCACGCAGCGTTCGGCCGCCGCGAGGAAGATCGCCTTCTTTCCCGGGAAGAGCCGGAAGAGGTACGGCTGGGAGACGCCGACCCGCTTGGCGATGGCCTCCGTGGAGGTGCCGTGGTACCCGCCGCGTGCGAACTCGGCGGTCGCCGCGCGGATGACACTCTCGCGTCGCTCCTCTGCGCTCATCCTTGCCATGCCACGAAGTTAGTGCTCAATCACTAACTTCGTCAAGGGTGTGCGGAGCCGTGCGGGAGGACGGCGTGCGCGAGGGGCGCCCCGCCGAAGGAGGACGCCCCGCTCACGCGGCAAGCGGGCCGTCAGGCGAGCCGTACGACCGCCCGGGACATGCCCAGCACCTTCTGACCGGCGCTCATCGCCGTCAGGTCCACCCGTACGGTGTTGTCGTCCAGCTTGGCCGCGACCTTGGCGCTGACCTCGATCAGGGCGCCGTGGTCGTCGTTCGGGACGACGACGGGCTTGGTGAAACGGACGCCGTACTCCACGACCGCGCCCGGGTCGCCGGTCCAGTCGGTGACCACGCGGATCGCCTCGGCCATGGTGAACATGCCGTGCGCGATGACGTCCGGCAGGCCCACCTCCTTGGCGAACTTCTCGTTCCAGTGGATCGGGTTGAAGTCCCCGGAGGCGCCCGCGTAGCGCACGAGGGTGGCGCGGGTCACGGGGAAGGTCTGCGCCGGCAGCTCGGTGCCGACCTCGACCTCGTCGTAGGCGATCTTCGCCGTCATCGGGTCCTCACGCCTCCTCGGCCGCGCGGGCCACGAGTTTGGTCCAGGCGGTCACGACGTGCTCGCCGGCCTCGTCGTGCACCTCACCGCGGATGTCCAGGATGTCGTTGCCCGCGAGGGACTTGATCGCCTCGATCGTGGAGGTGACCGTGAGCCGGTCGCCGGCGCGCACCGGGCGGGCGTAGGCGAACTTCTGGTCGCCGTGCACCACGCGGCTGTAGTCGAGCCCCAGCTGGGGGTCCTCGACGACCTGGCCCGCCGCGCGGAAGGTGATGGAGAACACGAAGGTCGGCGGGGCGATCACATCGGAGTGACCGAACGCCTTGGCGGCCTCGGGGTCCGTGTACACCGGGTTGGTCTCGCCCACCGCCTCGGCGAACTCGCGGATCTTCTCCCGGCCCACCTCGTAGGGCGCGGTGGGCGGGTAGGTCCGTCCCACGAAGGACTGGTCGAGCGCCATGGCCCGGCACCTCCTGATGTCTGCTGTGCTGGCCCCAAATTAGCCGGAAACCGGCCGCGGGACGCGCACGGGGGCGGCGCGGCGGGCGGGTACGGCGGGCTGGGTGCCGAGCCGGTGAAACGCCGTGAGGCCGCCCCCTCGGAAGGGGACGGCCTCACAGTCGAGCCTGATTATCGCGTTTCGCGGTGCGCGGTGTGCGCGTTGCAACGCGGGCAGTGCTTCTTCATCTCAAGACGATCCGGGTTGTTACGCCGGTTCTTCTTGGTGATGTAGTTCCGCTCCTTGCACTCCACGCAGGCCAGCGTGATCTTCGGGCGGACGTCGGTGGCAGCCACGTGAGTGCTCCTATGACGAACGGGTGGACTTGTTCAACGCAAGAAAGAGTAGCCGATCGAAGGACCGACCCCGCAATCGGCTACTGTCAGTAGCGGTGACCGGACTTGAACCGGTGACACAGCGATTATGAGCCGCTTGCTCTACCGACTGAGCTACACCGCTTTGATGAGATCAGCCCCCGCCTCGCGGCGGGAACCTCTCACACCAGAGCCCCAAAACGGAATCGAACCGTTGACCTTCTCCTTACCATGGAGACGCTCTGCCGACTGAGCTATTGGGGCGAGCGATGAAGACATTACACGGTCCGCAGCCGTTCACCCAAATCCGTATCCCGCCGCCCGGCGGAACCCTCCCCGCAGCGAACTCGACGGCCCCTCGGGCCCCTGGAGACGCGGCGCGATCACCGATCGCCCGCGCGCGTGAGCGGCCCGTGTGACCTCCGGGGCGGACCACGCCGGTACGACTATTGCGCTCCTCCGCGTCCCGCGCGGCTCGTCGTCCTAGGCTCGACTCACTCTGCGTGATCTTGGGGCGGTGGACGGCCCCGATTCCCCCACGCCAGCCCGCCCGCCCCCCGGCCCCCACCTGGAGCGCGATGCCCGACAGCCAGCCGCAGCCGCAACCGCCGTCGAACCCGTCGGGGTCCTCCGGGCCCTCCGACCAGGCCGCGCTCCTGCTCTGCGGGGCCCGCCTCACCGACGGCCGGACGGTGGACGTGCGGCTGGGCGGCGGGCGCATCGAGGCCGTGGGCACCACCGGCAGTCTCGCGCCGGGCCCGGCCCGCACGAGCGCCCCGCGCGTGGACCTGAGCGGCTACCTGCTCCTGCCGGCGCCGGCCGAACCGCACGCCCACGGCGACACCGCCCTGTCCGCCGAGCAGCCCGGCCCCGCGTCGTACGCCCCCGAGGACGTCCAGCGCCGGGCCACGGAGGCGGCCCTGCTCCAGCTCGGGCACGGGGCGACGGCGGTACGCGCGCACGTGCGCGTGGGCGACGTCCAGGGGCTCGGCGCGCTGGGCGCGGTCCTCCAGGCGCGCCGGTCGCTGCGCGGGCTGGCGGAGCTGACGGCGGTGGCGATGCCCCGGCTGCTGACCGGGGTTGCCGGGGCCGACGGGCTCGCGATGCTGCGGGACGCGGTGAAGATGGGCGCCGGTGTGGTGGGCGGCTGCCCGGACCTGGACCCCGACCCCACCGGCTACGTGGAGACGGTCCTGGAGGTGGCCTCCGAACACGGCTGCCCCGTGGACCTGCACACCGACGCCGCCGACCCGGCCCGGCTCTCCCGGCTCGCGGCGATGGCGGGGGGCCTGCGCCCCGGCGTGACGATCGGACCGTGCGCCGGTCTCGCGCGCCTGCCCGGCGATGCCGCCTCCCGCGTGGCCGACCAGCTCGCGGCGGCCGGGGTGACGGTCGTGTGCCTGCCCCAGGGCGGCTGCGGCGGCGCCGACCGGCGGGGCACCGCGCCGGTACGGCTGCTGCGTGCCGCCGGGGTGCGGGTGGCGGCCGGCAGCGGTGCCCTGCGGGACGTCTCCAACCCCGTCGGCCGCGGTGACCCGCTGGAGGCCGCGTACCTCCTCGCCTCCGCCCACGGCCTGCGCCCCGAGGACGCCTACGACGCGGTGTGCGCTTCGGCACGCGCGGTGCTGGGCCTGCCGGAGGTCCGGGTGGAAGCGGGCTTCCCGGCCGAACTGCTGGCCGTACGCGGTGACCACCTCCCCGGCGCGCTGTCCCTGGCCTACAGCCGGATCGTCGTCCACCGCGGCCGGGTCGTGGCCCGCACGAGCGCGGTCCGCGAGTACTGCAACTCAGCGGTCACGGCGGAACTGGGCCTGCCGCGACAGGGGCGGGGGGAGCTGTCCTGAGTGGGCGGCGGCACGGGTGGGTGCGGGAGCCGTCCGGGTGCCGCGAGGCCCCGCCCGCCGGCACCGCCTGACCACGCTCGTGGTGCTCCGGAACGCGGTGGTCGACTCGTGCGGCGGATGCGGCTCGCCGGGCGTACGGTCGGTTCCATGCGCATTGTCATCGCTGGTGGTCATGGTCAGATCGCGCTGCGGCTGGAGCGTGTGCTCTCCGCGCGCGGGGACGAGGTGGCGGGCATCATCCGCAGAGCCGAGCAGGGCGACGATCTGCGCGCGGCCGGCGCCGAACCGGTCCTGCTCGACCTCGAGTCCGCCTCGGTGGAGGAGGTCGCGGCGCACCTCCAGGGCGCGGACGCGGCGGTGTTCGCGGCCGGCGCGGGCCCGGGCAGCGGCGCGGCCCGCAAGGACACGGTGGACAGGGGCGCGGCGGTGCTGTTCGCGGACGCGGCCGTACGCGCGCGCGTGCGCCGCTTCGTGGTGGTGTCCTCGATGGGAGCGGATCCCGCGCACCGGGGGGACGACGTCTTCGACGTGTACCTGCGTGCCAAGGGCGAGGCCGACGCCTACGTCACCCGGCAGGAGGCTCTGGACTGGACGATCCTGCGCCCGGGCGCGCTGACGGACGACGCGGGCACCGGCCTGGTCCGGCTGGAGGCGCACACGGGGCGCGGCTCGATCCCCCGGGACGACGTGGCGACCGTCCTCGCGGAACTGGTGGACACGCCGGCGACGTCCGGTCTCACGCTGGAGCTGATCAGCGGTTCGACGCCGGTGTCGGTGGCGGTGAAGTCGGTGGCCGGGAACTGAGCGGGGCCGCCGGCCGTTGACCTGTCGGGCCCGCCTCGGCCCTCCTCGCCCTCCCCGCGCGCGTCCTGACGAGCCGTGGGAACCCCGCCCCGCCTGCCGCCGGCCCGTCAGGCCCTCAGAACAGCGGCAGCTGCCCGGGAAAGTCCGGCACGGCGTACCCGTCCAAGGACGGCTGCGCCGCCCCGAGTTGCGCCGGCTGTCGCGACCCGGCGCAGGAGACCAGTTCCCCGTTCTCCCGCGCCCCGGGCGGGTCGTGCCGTGCGAAGCGGCCCGCGACGACGGCGATGTCGCGGTGGCACACGGGGCAGGTTCTGCGTCGGGAGGACATGCCGTCAGTGTGCCCGAGCGGGCGGTCGACGTACCTCTCCCCCGGCGGCGACGGCGGTGTGATCAGGTCCGGGTCTCCGCCTCCCACCGCTCGGGGCCCACTCCGCGCCAGTCGATCAGCGGCGAGTCGGCCACCTCCTCCGGCTCGATCTCCAGCCCCGCCCGGCGAAGGAACTCCACCAGGTCCCGCACGTTGTGCGCGAGGCCGAGGATCTCGCCGTCCACCCGGACCCGGCGACCGCCGGTCGGGGACGGCAGGTGCACGATGATGGGACGTTTCCCGGCCATGGCTCCAGCATCATCCGGACCGGCCGGGCCCGCACCCGGGCCGGTCATTCGAGAATCCCCAGCGCGGTGTCCGGCCGGCACAGCGGGCACGCGGGGACTCCTTCCTCGGTGAGGGCCCGTACCGCCTGCTCCCGGCCGACGCCCTTGGCCCGCCCGCCGCCGGCGCCCGTACAGCCGCCGACGTGGACGTACACCGCGCTCCGGCCGTTGAGACCGCGCTCGACGGCCCACTCCGCGACGGCCCGCCGGGCGCCGGGACGGCGCTGCCGTTCGGCCTCCCGGCGTTCCTCGTCGGCGATCCACCGGTCCATCAGCGCGAGCTGCCTGGCGGCCTGGTGTTCGACGACGCGGCGGGCGAAGCGCAGCATGTCGAGACGCGTCAGCGGACGGTCCTCGTTCACACGTTCGATTCTAATGAGGTACGGGGCCGGGGCGCGACAGCGGTACCCCGATCCGCCGACACGGCGCTCCGGACAACGACGAAGGCCCCGTGATCCGCTTTCGCAGATCACGGGGCCTCGCTCCCGTGTGGCGGCGCCAGGATTCGAACCTGGGAAGGTAGAACCGGCAGATTTACAGTCTGCTCCCTTTGGCCGCTCGGGCACACCGCCGGGTGGTGCTGCCGCTTCGAACCCGCTTTCGGCGGGGCTCCCCGGCAACGACGTAAACAATACCCGATGCCCGGGGGTGCTTCGCCACCCGGTTGATCTCCGCCCGGCGGAGCACGGGGTGGCTAGGCTGGTGCGGATGCGGACCGGTTACTCCACCGTGCCCGGCGGTCGCCGCCGCGCACGCCGGCACGCACCCGATACGCACCCGCACCCCGATACAAGGAGCCACAGGACATGGCCGACTCCAGTTTCGACATCGTCTCGAAGGTCGAGCGGCAGGAGGTCGACAACGCCCTCAACCAGGCCGCCAAGGAGATCTCGCAGCGCTACGACTTCAAGGGCGTGGGGGCCTCGATCTCGTGGTCCGGTGAGAAGATCCTCATGGAGGCGAACTCCGAGGACCGGGTGAAGGCTGTCCTCGACGTCTTCCAGTCGAAGCTCATCAAGCGCGGCATCTCGCTGAAGGCCCTGGAAGCAGGCGAGCCGCAGCTCTCCGGCAAGGAGTACAAGATCTTCGCGTCGATCCAGGAGGGCATCTCCCAGGAGAACGCCAAGAAGGTGGCGAAGATCATCCGCGACGAGGGCCCCAAGGGCGTGAAGGCCCAGGTCCAGGGCGACGAGCTGCGCGTCAGCTCCAAGAGCCGCGACGACCTCCAGGCCGTCATCGCCCTCCTGAAGGGCAAGGACTTCGACTTCGCCCTGCAGTTCGTGAACTACCGGTAGGAACCACCGGCACAGAGAACGAAGGGTGGGCATCCCGCGCCCCGCGGCGCGGAACCGCGCGGTGCGGTGCCCACCCTCTCGTCTGCCGTACCCCGCCTGCCTCCGCGCCGCGCGGTCAGTCGCGTGAGTTGCCGAACAGGATCCGGTAGACGATCAGCAGCACCAGGGAGCCGCCGATGGCAGCGGCCCAGGTGGCACCGTCGTAGAAGTGCTTGCTGACGGGGTGGTCCAGCCAGCGGGCCGATATCCAGCCGCCGATGAACGCGCCCGCGATGCCGATGAGGGTCGTGCCGATGAAGCCGCCGGGGTCGCGTCCCGGCAGGAGGACCTTGGCGATGGCTCCGGCCAGCAGTCCGAGGATGATCCAACCGATGATGCTCATGCCGTGAACCTGCCCTTCCGCGCTGTGTCCGCACTGTCGGTTCCCTGGGAGTTCCGGCTCCCGGGCCCGCTGCGCGTCGTGCGCGTGTTCGTGCCGTGTCGATGAAGAGGACGTCACGGGGCCACCCGCCGGTTGCCACGATCAGTAGGGTGCGGCCCATGACACGGACCGATGCCCGGCTGCGCCGGACTCTGGGCGTGCGGGACGCCGTCGTCGTCGGACTCGGCTCGATGATCGGCGCCGGCGTCTTCTCGGCCCTCGGGCCGGCCGCGCGGGCGGCCGGGTCGGGGCTGCTGCCGGGTCTCGCCCTCGCCGCGGTCGTGGCCTACTGCAACGCCATGTCCTCGGCCCGGCTCGCCGCCCGTTACCCGGCTTCCGGCGGCACGTACGTGTACGGCAGGGAGCGGCTGGGCCCCTTCTGGGGATACCTGGCCGGCTGGGCCTTCGTGGTCGGCAAGACGGCCTCCTGCGCGGCCATGGCGCTCACCGTGGGCGCGTACGTGTGGCCGGGGCAGGCGCACACGGTGGCGGTCGCGGCGGTGGTGGCCCTGACCGCGGTCGACTACGGCGGGATCCAGAAGTCCGCGTGGCTGACGCGGGCGGTCGTCGCCGCCGTCCTGGCCGTGCTCGCGGCCGTGGTCGTGGTGTGCCTGACCTCCCCACGGGCCGGCGCGGGACGGCTGGACATCGGCCTGTCGACGGGTGCCGGCGGGGTGCTCCAGGCGGCCGGACTGCTGTTCTTCGCGTTCGCCGGGTACGCGCGGATCGCCACCCTCGGGGAGGAGGTGCGCGATCCGGCGCGCACGATCCCACGGGCGGTCCCGCTGGCCCTGGGCATCACGCTGGCTGTGTACGCGTGCGTGGCCGTCGCCGTGCTCGCCGTTCTCGGCGCGGGCCGGCTCGGGCAGGCGGCGGCGCCGCTGGCCGACGCGGTGCGGGTGGCCGGGGCGCCCGGGCTCGTGCCCGTGGTCCGGGCCGGAGCCGCGGTGGCCGCGCTGGGCTCGCTGCTCGCCCTGATCCTCGGCGTCTCCCGCACGACGCTCGCCATGGCGCGGGACGGGCACCTGCCGGGCGCGCTGGCGGCCGTGCACCCGCGCTTCGGGGTGCCGCACCGGGCGGAACTGGCCGTGGGCGCGGTGGTCGCCGTCCTGGCCGCGACGGTGGACGTGCGCGGCGCGATCGGCTTCTCGTCCTTCGGTGTGCTGGCCTACTACGCCGTCGCCAACGCCTCGGCCTGGACGCTGGGCGCGGCCCCGCGCTCGCGCGTGGTGCCCGCGGTGGGCCTGCTGGGCTGCGCCACGCTGGCGTTCGCGCTGCCCGCGGCCTCGATCGCCGTGGGCGCCGGCGTCCTCGCGGTGGGCGTGGCGGTCTACGGCGTACGGCGCCGGCGGCCGGGACGGCACCCGGGCTGACGTACGGGCGTACGCCCGCCTGCGCCCCACCGTGCGCTTCGCTCAAGGGCGGTCCACTTCCTCCTGAGCGCGTGATCCGCCGATACTGGGCGTAGCAGGCACGCCGACCGAGCTGCCTGGAGAGGTACCGGTCATGAAGGTGTTCAACCTGCTGCTCAACATCCTGTGGCTCGTCTTCTGCGGGCTGTGGATGGCGATCGGTTACCTGATCGCCGCCCTGATCTGCTTCGTCCTGATCATCACGATCCCGTTCGGCATCGCGTCGCTGCGCATCGCCGGGTTCGTCCTCTGGCCGTTCGGCCGTACCACCGTGCGGCGGCCCGGCGCCGGGGCGCCGTCGTTCGTCGGCAACGTCATCTGGATCGTCTTCGCGGGCTGGTGGCTGGCAC
This sequence comes from Streptomyces sp. NPDC047841, assembly GCF_040704085.1. Lineage (NCBI taxonomy): Bacteria > Bacillati > Actinomycetota > Actinomycetes > Kitasatosporales > Streptomycetaceae > Streptomyces > Streptomyces sp. NPDC047841. Next base: position 119,706 of record NZ_JBEYRP010000002.1, on the reverse strand, counting down.
TGGCCCACCTGATCACGAGCATCCCCCTGTTCCTGTCGATCGTCGGAATTCCCTTCGGCTGGGCGAACCTCAAGCTCGTTCCGCTCTCGCTCATGCCGCTGGGACAGGAGGTCGTACCCACGGACCAGGCGTTCGGCGGGCGCTGAATTCAGCCCGCCGTATCGCTCGGGCGGACTCCGTTCAGGCTGTCCACGAGCATCGCGGGCGGCGGATGCGGAGGCTCGGGAACCTGGACCAGGAAAGGCACGTACACCACTTCGCCGTGCCTGAACTCCGCCTTCCAGGAATTCCGGTAGCACACGACATCGTCCGGGTGGGCCCGCGTCGCATAGCACCGAGTCGTCGACTTCGCGGGTGAGCCGCTCGCTCCACGCGCCTCACCTGTCGCGGCGCCCCATGCGCCCAGCGTGACGCAGCAGGTCATCGCCGCCGCGAGACCGCCTGCACGTGAGGCCGCTTGCCGTGTTCTCATCAGCCTGCGACAGTCCGGCGGCCAGGGAGCTTCGGGCACCCGGCCGCCGGACTCTCAAGTTCAGCCGTTGTTGTTGTTATTGTTGTTGTTCCCCCCACCGCCATTGTTGTTGTTATTGTTGTTGTTGTTCCCGCCACCGCCGTTATTGTTGTTGTTATTGTTGTTGTTCCCACCTCCGCCGTTGTTATTGTTGTTATTGTTGTTGTTCCCACCCCTACCGCCGTTGTTGTTGTTATTGTTGTTGTTGTTCCCGCCCCTGCCGCCGTTGTTGTTATTGTTATTGTTGTTGTTGTGGTGGTGTCCGCCGTGGTCGCTCGGTGCCACCGCGTGGATTCCGGTGGGTGCCGGGGCGGCGAAGGCGCTCGACGGTGCCAGGGCGCCTCCTGCGGCCAGAGCTGCCGACGCGGCTATCAGGGCCGCGCGCTTGGCGTACTTCTTCGCCATGATGTTTCCCTTCCGTGGGCATGGACGTCCCGGATCGCAGTCCATTTCGGGGGTGAACTCTCCGGCCAGCATGCCCAGCCGTGGTCGGCGGGCGCATCGGGTGAGCACCCCAAGTTCCACCCGCCTCACCCCACTTCCGACCCCGGCACACCCCAGATGCCGCCCGGCAGCCCACGACAACGCTCCACCAGCGCGGGGCTCTTGATCGGTCTGGATCTTTTGCGCGGCTCCCGGCGCGGGGGGAAACTGCTGGTGATGGACCTTCTAGAGCGAGAGGCCGTGCTACAGGACCTCGCCGGTCACCTGAAGGCAGCCGTGAGCGGCCCTGGACGCCTGGCCCTTGTCCGCGGCGAGGCCGGCATCGGTAAGACCGCCGTCGTCCACCGTCTGGCCCAGCTGGCCGACCCCCACGTCCGCGTCGTGATCGGCGCTTGCGACCCGCTCGCCACACCGCGGCCCCTGGGCCCCCTGCTGGACCTGGCGCCGCGCCTGGGCCGGGAGGTGCGCACCGCCCTGACGGGCACGCTGACCGGCACCGGCCGTTCGGACGAGGTCTACGACTGCCTGCTCGCCGACCTCAGCGCGTACCCCAGCCTGCTGGTCGTCGAGGACGTCCACTGGGCCGACGAGGCCACGATGGACCTGCTGCGGTACCTGGCCCGGCGCCTGCCGGACGTTCCGGCGCTGGTGCTGGCCACGTACCGTGACGACGAGATCGGCCGCACCCACGGCCTGACCGCCCTCCTCGGCACCCTCGCCGGCTATCCGTGGGTGTACCGGCACGATCTCGCCCCCCTGAGCCGCGAGGCCGTCGCCCGGCTGGCCACAGGGCGCACCGTGGACGCCGAGCAGCTGTACCGCCTCTCGGCCGGCAACCCGTTCATGGTCGCCGAGATCCTGGCCGCGCCCGCCGAACCCGTTCCCGCCACGGTGCGCGAGGCCGTCGCGGGCCGCCTGGCGGGACTGTCGGGCCCGGCGCGCAAGGTGGTCGACGTCCTGGCCGTCCTGGGCACCCGGGTCCCGCTGCCCCTGCTGGCCGGTATCCTGCCGGCCCCGGAGGAGGCCCTGGACGAGGCCGCGGCCTGCGGAATCGTGCGGACGCACGGGCAGGTGACGGAGTTCCGCCACGAGCTGACCCGGCTGGCGGTGCAGGAGGCCGTGCCGGCCGCCTACCGCCTGCGGGTCCACCGGCAGGTGCTGGCGGCGATGCGGTCCGGGCCGGTCTCCGCGGAGGACCTGCCGCTGCTCGCGGATCACGCCGACGGCGCCGGGGACCCTGCCGCCGTGTTGGAGTACGCGCCCGCGGCGGCCGTCCGTGCCGCCGCGCACGGCGCGCACCGGGAGGCCGCCGCCCAGTACGCCTGTGCCCTGCGGTACGCCGACCGCCTGCCGCCCGAGCGACGGATCTCCCTGCTGGAGGGCCACTCCCAGGCCTGTCTGCTGTCCAGCCGGCTGGACGAGGGGATCGCTTCGCGCCGTACGGCGGTGTGGCTGCGCCGTGCGCTCGGCGACCGGTTGCGCGAGGGGGACGACCTGCGCTGGCTGTCCTGCTGGTTGTGGCCGGCCGGCCAGGCCGCCGAGGCCAGGCGGACCGGCCTGGACGCGGTGCGGGTGCTCGAAGGGCTCCCACCGGGCCGCGAGTTGGCGAGGGCGTACCTGAACCTCTGCCAACTGGCCTGCTACGGGCACGAGGGCGCGGCGGTGGTCGCCGCCCACGCCGAGAAGGCGATCGCGCTGGGCGAGCGCTCCGGCGATCCGGGAGTCCTCGTCCAGGCACACTTCCATGCCGCGGCGGCGCGCGTGCTGGGCGAGGGGCGCGGCTGGGAGGAGTGCGAGCGGGCGGTGTCCGACGCGGAGGCGCGGGACCTGTCGCCCGACACGGGCCTCATGACGCTCGTCCTGTGCTGGCTGGCCGCGTTGCGGCGGGACACCGCCCGCTCGACCGCCGCCGTGGGCCGGGCCGAGGCCTACTGCCTCGATCACGGCCTGCCGGCCTACCTGCTGTGCGCGAGGGCCTGGGGCAGTTGGGGGCTGCTCCACCGGGGCTTGTGGCCACAGGCCGCCGATGCCGCGGAGAAGGTCCTGTCCCACCCGGGCTCGCCGCCGGCCGCCCGGGCCCTCGCGCTGACCGCGCTGGGCCTGGTGCGGGCCCGCCAGGGCAGGCCCGAGGTGTGGCCGGCGCTGGCGCAGGCGGCGGGCCTGGTCGATGAGGGCTGCCTGCTGGACACGGGCCTGGGGTGGGAGGCCCGGGTCGAGGCGGCCTGGCTGGCAGGTGATCAGGAGCAGGTCCAGGCCGAGGGGCGGCGCGGTCTGGCCGCGCTCGGGGAGCGTACCCATCCCTGGCTGTCCGGTCCCCTGGCCTGCTGGATCCGCCGTGCCGGAGGAAAACCTCCGCGGGTCCCGGCGGCCGGACCGTACGCGCTGGAACTTGCGGGCGACTGGGCGGGCGCCGCGGCCCGGTGGGACGGGCTCGGCTGCCCGTACGACGCCGCGCTGGCCCGTCTGTCCGGTGACGCGCCCGCGCTGCGCCAGGCGCTGGCCGCCTTCGAGGCCCTCGGGGCCCGGCCGGCCGTGGCTCGCGCCCGCTCCCTGATGCGGGTCCGCGGTGTCCGCCCGGTCCGGCGGGGCCCGCGGCCGGCCACCCGGGCCAATCCGTACCGGCTCACCAACCGGGAGATGGACGTCCTGAAACTGCTGGACGAGGGCCTCTCGGACGCCGAGATCGCCGCCCGCCTCTACATCAGCCCGAAGACCGCGGGGCACCACGTGGGCGCCGTACTGACCAAGCTCAACGTCCACACCCGGCACGAAGCCGCCCGCAAGCTCCACCACCCCGGGCGCGGATAGGGCTTCGCGGCGGATTCGTCATCTCAACATCTCAACTGAATTTGCAGTTGAGGTTCTGGCTGCCGGTGAAGGTGTTGTTCCCGTGGGCGGCCTGTCCCGTCGGGTTGCAGATCTGAAGGAGCGGCGGGACGCCGAGGAGCGAGAGAAGTCCCCCGCCGCCTTGCGTCTGAGGCCCGGCGAGGATGTTGTTGTTGTTGGTGTTGTTATTCGTGTTCCGGTCCCCGTTGTTGTTGTTATTGTTGTTGTTGTTCACCCCACCGGCGTTGTTGTTGTTATTGTTGTTGGTATTGTTTTTCGTGGTGGTGTTCGTGGTGCTCTGCGTGTCGGCGCCCCCCTGCGCCCCGCGGTAGGGGGCCTGGAGCAGCGACGTGACGCCCAGGCGGGACAGGAGTCCCGCGTCGCCGTGAGCCTGTGCGCCGCCGGCGCTGAGGAGCACCAGCGTGATCGCGGCGGTACTGATCGTGGCGAACCGCTTGGTGAACTTCACTCGGCCAACCTTTCGTCGTCCCTGGTGCCGCATTCCCAGAGCACAGGATGGCGAGGGCGCGCCTCGGACAATCCCCAGGCGCGCGGTGACGCCCGCGTTTTCCCCCGGACAGCCTCAGGGTTTGCCGCGGATTATCGAGTGGGGAACAGCGGTCGCCTGAACGACGAATACGGATGCGGTCTTCACCGGTCGCCGCCCGCCATCTTCTCGAGCCGGGCGATGCGCTCCGCCATCGGCGGGTGCGTGGAGAACATCTTGGACAGCCCCTGGCCGGGGCGGAAGGGATTGGCGATCATCATGTGGCTCGCCGTCTCGATCCGGGGCTCGGGGGGCAGCGGCAGTTGCCGGGTGCCCGTCTCCAGCTTGCGCAGGGCGCCGGCCAGGGCGAGCGGGTCGCCGGTGAGCTGGGCGCCGGAGGCGTCCGCCTCGTACTCCCGCGAGCGGCTGATGGCCAGCTGGATCAGGCTGGCGGCGAGCGGGCCGAGGATCATGATCAGCAGCATGCCGAACAGTCCGGGGCCGTCGTCGTCGTCCGAGCGGCCTACCGGGATCAGCCAGGCGAAGTTGACCAGGAACATGATCACGGAGGCGAGCGCGCCGGCGACCGAGGAGATGAGGATGTCCCGGTTGTAGACGTGGCTCAGTTCATGGCCGATGACGCCGCGCAGCTCCCGCTCGTCCAGCAGGCACAGGATGCCCTCGGTGCAGCAGACGGCCGCGTTGCGCGGGTTGCGGCCCGTGGCGAAGGCGTTCGGGGCCTCCGTCGGCGAGATGTACAGCCGGGGCATGGGCTGGCGGGCCTGCGTGGACAGTTCCCGCACCATCCGGTAGAGCGCCGGCGCCTCGAACTCGCTGACCGGGCGGGCGCGCATCGCGCGCAGGGCCAGCTTGTCGCTGTTCCAGTACGCGTACGCGTTCGTGCCCAGAGCGACCAGGACCGCGACGACGAGTCCCGCGCGGCCGAAGAAGCTGCCGATGACGATGATGAGTGCGGACAGTCCCCCGAGGAGTACGGCGGTCCTGAGCCCGTTGTGCCGGCGGTGCACGGTGCGTCCTCCAAGTCGTGCAGCTGGGGAACACTCTGATCCAGTGGACCCTCCCGCTGGTGACAACGCCAGGCGACGGCCCCGAGTTCCCCGGTGCGTACGGCGGAGCGGCGCGGCCGTACGGGTTCGGCCGCGCGCGCGTGCCGGCACGAGTGCCCCGCGCGCGCGTGACGACTCCTCAGAACAGTCCGCCGGCCGCGAAGCGGAGGACGAGCTGGGGTGCTCCGGAGAGGGCGACGGCGAGGACCCCGGTGACGGCGAGGGCGGCGGTGACGGGCGCCGGGACACGGTGCCGGGCGGGCTCGCCCTCGGGTGCGCGGAACAGCAGGGCCGTCCACTGGAGGTAGTAGAAGAGGGCGATCACGACGTTGACGGCCATGACGACCGCGAGCCAGCCGAGGCCCGCGTCGACAGCCGCCGAGAACACGGTGACCTTGGCGAACAGGCCGATGACGCCCGGCGGCAGCCCGGCCAGGCACAGCAGGAAGAAGGCCAGCAGGAGGGCGCTGAGCGGGTTGGCGGCGTACAGGCCCCGGTAGTCGCTGATCCGGTTCAGGGCGCGGCCGCGGCCCACCAGGGCGGCCACCGCGAAGGCGCCGAGGTTCACGGCGGCGTACATCAGGGCGTACGCGACCGTGGAGCCGATCGCCTTCTGGGCGTCCTTGGAGTACCCGGCGGCGGCGATCGGCACCAGCAGGTAGCCGGCCTGCCCGACGGAGGACCAGGCGAGCAGCCGTACGGCGCTGTACGCGCGCGTGGCCTGCTGGCGCAGGGCCGCGACGTTGCCGACGGTCATGGTCAGGGCGGCCAGGGCGGCGAGCGCGGGCCCCCAGACGTCGGCGTACGACGGGAACGCGACGACCGTGACGAGGATCAGGCCGGAGAAGCCGACGGCCTTGCCGACGACGGACAGGTAGGCGGCGACGGGCAGGGGCGCGCCCACGTAGGTGTCCGGCACCCAGAAGTGGAAGGGCACGGCGGCCGTCTTGAAGGCGAAGCCGACGAGGGTGAGGACCACACCGGCCTGGGCGAGGGTGTGCAGCTGTCCGCCGACGTGCGGGAGGCGCTGGGCGACCTGGGTGAGGTAGAGGGTGCCCGTGGAGGCGTAGACGAAGCTGATGCCCATCAGGCTGACCGCGGTGGCGGTGACCGAGGACAGGAAGAACTTCAGGGCGGCCTCGGAGGACCGCTTGTCGCCGTGCCGGATGCCGACCAGCGCGAAGGCCGGCAGGGAGGCGACCTCCAGGGCGACGATCAGGGTGGCCAGGTCCCGGGAGGCCGGCAGCAGGGCGGCACCGGCCGCGGAGGACAGCAGCAGGAACCAGAACTCGCCCGCGGGGACGCGCCGCCGGTCGTCGTCCAGGTGGGTGACGGACAGCAGGGCGGCCAGCAGGGCGCCGCCCAGGACCAGGAACTGGATGACGAGGGTGAAGCGGTCGGCGGTGTAGCTGCACGCGCGCGCGGGGCCGGTGAGGCAGAAGGTGCTGCGGTCGCCGTCCAGGAGGGGCAGGAGCAGCAGGGCCGCCGCGGCGAGGCCCGCGACCGAGATCCAGCCGAGCACGGCCTTGCGGGCCTCCGGCAGGAACAGGTCGGCGACGAGGACGGCCAGCGCCACGACGGCCGCGAGGGCGGGCGGGGCGATCGCGAGCCAGTCGACGGACTGGACCAGCGACTCGGCAAGCGGCTGGGCGCTCATCGGGTGCCTCCTGCGAGGAGCTGCTGCACGGCCGGGTCGGTCAGGCCGAGCAGCGCCTTCGGCCACAGTCCGGCGAGGACGGTGAGGGTGACGAGCGGGGTCCAGGCGGCGAACTCGTACCCGTGGACGTCGGCGAGCTTCGGCACCTCGCGCTCCGCGCCCCCCATGCAGACGCGGCGGACCACGATCAGCATGTACGCGGCGGTCAGCAGGGTGCCGAACGCGCCGATCGCCATGAAGGTGAGGAAGGCGGGGCGGCTGAGGCCGGCGGCGGGCCGGAACGCCCCGAACAGGGCCAGCATCTCGCCCCAGAACCCGGCGAGTCCGGGCAGCCCGAGGGAGGCGACGGCACCGAAGGCGAGCAGACCGCCGAGGCGCGGGGCCCTGCCGTACAGGGCGGCGCCGGTCTGGAACCGGTCCGGCGCGGCGGAGCCGCTCGGTGAGGGGTGGTGGCCGGGCGACGAGTGGGCGAGGGTGTCGAGGTCGGTGGTGCCGGTGCGGTCCTTCAGGGCGCCGACCAGGAAGAACAGCAGGCCGGTGATGAGGCCGTGGGCGATGTTGGCGAACAGGGCGCCGTTGACGCCGGTCGGGGTCATGGTGGCGATGCCGAGCAGGACGAAGCCCATGTGGCCGACGGAGGAGTACGCGATGAGGCGCTTGAGGTCGCCCTTCGCGCCCCGCTTGGCGAGGGCCAGGCAGGCCAGGGACCCGTAGACGATCCCGACGACGGCGAACGCGGCGAGGTACGGCGCGAAGGTGTGGAAGCCGTGCGGCGCCACCGGCAGCAGGATGCGGACGAACCCGTACGTACCCATCTTCAGCAGGACGCCGGCCAGCAGGACCGAACCGACGGTCGGCGCGGCGGTGTGGGCGTCGGGCAGCCAGCTGTGCAGCGGCCACATCGGCGCCTTCACCGCGAGCCCGATCCCGATCGCCAGCACGGCGATGACCTGCACGGACGCGGTGAGTGACCGGCCGTTGTCAGTGGCGAGTGCCACCATGTCGAACGTGCCCGCCTTGATGCCGATCAGGAGCAGGCCGAGCAGCATGACCACGGAGCCGAGCAGCGTGAACAGGATGAACTTCCACGCGGCCCGGGTCCGGCCCTCGCCGCCCCAGCGGGCGATGAGGAAGTACATCGGGATGAGCACCATCTCGAACGCGAGGAAGAACAGCAGCAGGTCGAGGACGGCGAAGGTCGCGAGGGTGCCGGACTCCAGCAGGAGCAGCAGGGCGACGAACGCCTTCGGGGACGGGCCCGACGGCGGCTTGGAGTAGGAGTAGAGCGCGCAGAGGAAGGTCAGCAGCGCGGTCAGGACCAGAAGGGGGAGGGAGATGCCGTCGGTGCCGAGGTGGATCCGCACGTCGAGTGCGGGGATCCAGCTGATGTCGGTCGTGGCCTGCATCTTCGACGGGTGGTCGTGGTCGAAGCCGAGCGCGAGGACGATCGCGGCGATGAGGACCGCGCCGGTCACGGTCACGCCGTGCCGGAGCACGGCCTGCTCGGGCGACTTCCCCTTCAGCCCGGGCGGGGCCGGGAGGAGAGCGGCGACGGCGCCGAGGAGCGGGCCGGCGACGACGAATGCCAGAAGGAACTGCATCACGGACTCGTTGATATCGATCACGCCTGCTCACACTCCCGTGGCGACGAGGAGGACGGCGACCGCGAGGACGACGGTGCCGGCGAGCAGCGCGCTCACATAGGTCTGCACGTTGCCGGTCTGGGCGCGCCGCACGGCGGCCCCGAGCAGCCGGGGCAGGGCGGCGGCGCCGTGGACGTAGGTGTCGACGACCTCGCGGTCGAGGAACCGGACGAGACTCGCTCCGGCCTGGACCGGGCGGACGAACAGCGCCGAGTACACGGCGTCCAGATGGAAGCCGGCGGCCGCGTGCCGGTGCAGCGGGCCGAGCAGCAGCCGTGCCGGGTCCGCCGGGTCGGGGGCGTAGGCGATGTCGCCGTAGGCCGGCTCGTGGGAGGCGATGGCCTCGGCCTCGACCAGTCCGGCGTCCCCCTCGGGGTGGGCGGCGACCGCGCCGAGCGGGACGCGGGCGGCCGGCGCGGCCGTGCGCTGCCAGACGCCGTAGGTGAGCAGCCCGCCGGCCAGGGCGAGGCCCGTGCCCAGGACCGAGGTGAGCAGGGTGGGGGTCAGGGCGCGGCCGTCGAACCAGCCGGGCAGCGCGCGGTAGGCGAGCCCGCCGAGAGCGAGGGAGGGGACCGCCAGGACCCAGAGCACCACGGTCATCGTCAGCGGCTGGCGGCCGTGGTCGGGGGCCTCGGCGCCCCGGCCGCGGAAGGCCAGCAGCCACAGCCGGGTGGCGTACGCGGCCGTCAGCACGGCGGTGACCAGGCCGGCGACGAGGACGATCCAGCCGGCCGCGCCGGGGGCGTGCTCGGTGTGGCCCGAGGTCACGTGCTCGGCGGCGCCGAGGACGGACTCCTTGGAGAAGAAGCCGCTGAAGGGCGGGATCGCGGCGAGGGAGAGCAGCGCCACGGTCATCGTCCAGTAGGCGTCCGGGATGCGGTCGCGCAGGCCGTGCATGCGGGACATGGCGGCCAGCGAGTTGGTGCCGGCGGCGTGGATGACCACGCCGGCCGCGAGGAACAGCAGCGCCTTGAAGGCGCCGTGCGTGAGGAGGTGGAAGACGGCGGCACCGCGGTCGCCGACGGCGAGGGCGCCGGTCATGTAGCCGAGCTGGCCGATCGTCGAGTAGGCGAGGACGCGCTTGATGTCGTCCTGGGCGAGCGCGGCGAGACCGGAGCCGGCCATGGTGACGGCGGCCATGACGGCGAGGACCACCATCGCGGCCCGGGAGGCCTCGAAGAGCGGGAGGAGACGGGCGGTGAAGTAGACACCGGCGGCGACCATCGTCGCGGCGTGGATCAGCGCCGAGACGGGCGTCGGGCCCGCCATCGCGTCCGGGAGCCAGGTGTGCAGCGGGAACTGCGCCGACTTGCCCGCGACGCCCGCGAGCAGCAGCAGCGCGATCACCGTCGGGTGGCCGATGCCGCCGCTCGCGACGGCGCCGAGGACCCGGGTGATGCGGAACGAGCCGGCGTCGGCGCCCAGCGCGAACAGGCCGATGAGGAACGGCACGTCGCCGAGCTTGGTGACCAGGAAGGCCTTCAGGGAGGCGGCGCGGGCCTCGGGGGTCTCCCAGTAGTGGCCGACCAGGAAGTAGGAGCAGATGCCCATGACCTCCCAGCCGACCAGCAGCACGATCAGGTCGCCGGAGTAGACGACCAGGAGCATCGCGGAGGTGAACAGGGAGACGAGCGCGGCGTACGAGGGGTAGCGCGGGTCGTCCCGCAGGTAGCCGGTGGAGTAGATCTGCACGCAGGCCGCGACGAACGCGACCAGGACGGCGACGAGCGCGGCGAAGCCGTCGATGTGCAGGGCCAGCTCGATCGGCACGGATCCGGTGGGCGTCAGCTCGGTGTGGGCGTCGACGGCCGCGTCACCGCCCTGCCGCGCGGCGACCAGCGCGGCCAGCACCAGGGAGGCCAGCGGCGGCAGCACGGCGAGCGGGCGGACGAACCCGGGGGCGGTGCGGCCGAGGAGCAGGCCGGCCGCGGCGCCCAGGAACGGCAGGAGGGGGACGAGGACGGCGAGGGTGGTCGTGGTCACGCGGTGGCCTCAGCCTTCCCGGCCGCGGGGGTGCCGGGGCCCTCGGTGCCGGGACCGGCGGCGTCGGGGCCCTCGGCGGTGTCGCGGAGCTTGTCGATGTCGGAGGTGCCGCGGTTGCGGTGGACGGCGAGCACGATCGCCAGGCCGATGCCGATCTCGGCGGCGGCGATGGCGATGGTGAACAGGGTCAGGGCCTGGCCGGAGTGCAGGGTCTCCTTCGCGGCACGGCTGAGCCAGACGTCGAAGGCGACCAGGTTGAGGTTGACGGCGTTGAGCATCAGCTCGACCGACATCAGGACCAGGATCGCGTTGCGGCGGGCGAGGACGCCGTACAGGCCGGTGCAGAACAGGAGGGCGGAGAGTACGGCGGGGTAGGCGAGGTGCATCAGCGGGCGCCTTCCTTCCCGGGGGCCGCGGGGCCGGCGTCGGCCCTGGCCTTGCGGGACAGGACGATCGCGCCGACCAGCGCGGCGAGGAGCAGCACGGACAGGGCCTCGAAGGGCAGCACCCAGTGCCGGAACAGGCTCGCCCCGGTGACCTCGGTGGTACCGGCGGCCGGGCCGCCCAGGTCGATCCAGGTGGCCCTGAAGGCGTCGACGACCACCCACACCAGGGCGACGGCGGCGGCCACCGCGACCGTGAGGGCGGCCCAGCGGTTGCCGGAGTCGGCGTCCGGGGAGCGGCCGATGGGGGCCTTGGTGAGCATGAGGCCGAAGAGGAGGAGGACGACGACGGAACCGACGTAGATCAGGACCTGCACCCAGGCGATGAACTCGGCCGTGAGGAGCAGGTACTCCACGGCGAAACCGCCGAGCGCGACCACCAGCCACAGGGCGGCGTGCACCAGCTGCCGGGTGGTGACGGTGACCAGCGCGGCGCCGAGGGTGACCAGTCCGACGAGCAGGAACGCGATCTCGACGCCGGTCGGGGACAGGAAGCCCGGTGTTCCGGAGGCGGCCACCGTGGTTGCGGCGGGGGTCACGACTCCCCCTCCCGCGGCTCGGCCGGCACCGCCTGGGCGGCGGCCAGCTTCTCCGCGGTCTTGCGGGCGGCGGCGATCTCCTTGGGCTCCTCCGCGCCGGGGTCCAGGGCGGGCGGGGCCGGCACGGTCCACATCCACTCGCGGAGCTTGTCCCGCTCGTGGGTGAGGTCGCGGATGTCGGTCTCGGCGTACTCGAACTCCGGTGACCAGAACAGGGCGTCGAAAGGACACACCTCGATGCAGATGCCGCAGTACATGCACAGGGAGAAGTCGATGGCGAACCGGTCGAGGACGTTGCGGCTGCGCTCGCGCCCGCCGGGGGCGGCGGGCGGGACCGTCTCCTTGTGCGAGTCGATGTAGATGCACCAGTCCGGGCACTCCCGGGCGCACAGCATGCAGACCGTGCAGTTCTCCTCGAACAGGCCGATGACGCCACGGCTGCGGGGCGGGAGTTCGGGCAGGACGTCCGGGTACTGCTCGGTGACGTGTTTCCTGGTCATCGTGCGGAGGGTGACGGCCAGGCCCTTGGCGAGGCCGCTGCCGGGAATGGGGGCCATGGTTAGCTGATCACCACCTTGACGATGCCGGTGAGGGCGATCTGGGCGAGGGAGAGGGGGACGAGGAGGGTCCAGGACAGCTTCTGGAGCTGGTCCTCGCGCAGCCGCGGGTAGGTGACGCGGAGCCAGATGACGAGGAAGGCGAGGATCGCGGTCTTCAGCAGGGTCCACAGCCAGCCCAGGCCGTCGTGGCCCCACGGCCCGTGCCAGCCGCCGAGGAAGAGGACGGTGGTCAGGCCGCACAGGACGACGATCCCGGCGTACTCGGCGAGGAGGAAGAGCGCGAACCGCAGCCCGGTGTACTCGGTGTACGCGCCGAAGATGATCTCCGAGTCGGCGACGGGCATGTCGAACGGCGGGCGTTGCAGCTCGGCGAGTCCGGCGACGAAGAAGACGATCGCGCCGACGATCTGCCACGGCAGCCACCACCAGTGGAAGGCGTGCACGATGCCAGGCAGGGAGACGGTGCCCGCCGCCATCGCGACCGAGGCCGCCGCCAGCAGCATCGGGAGTTCGTAGGCGAGCAGTTGGGCGGCCGTGCGCAGGCCGCCGAGCAGGGAGAACTTGTTGGCGCTGGCCCAGCCGGCCATCAGCGAGCCGAGGACGCCGACGCCCATCACCGCGAGGACGAAGAACACGCCGGCGTCCAGCACCTGGCCGACGGCGCCCTCGCCCGGGCCGATGGGGATGGCGAGGAGGACGAGGAGGTACGGCAACAGGGCGACGGCGGGGGCGAGCTGGAAGACGCGGCGGTCGGCGCCCGCCGGGACCACGTCCTCCTTCTGCGCGAACTTCACGCCGTCCGCGATGAGCTGGGCCCAGCCGTGGAAGCCGCCGGCGTACATCGGTCCGAGCCGGCCCTGCATGTGGGCCATCACCTTGTGCTCGGTCTGGCCCACGATCAGCGGGAAGGTGAGGAAGACGACGAAGACGACCACGAGTCGCAGGGCGACGTCCAACGCGCCGTTCACTGCGGGCCTCCTGCGGGGTCGTCGGGGGTGGTCGGGTCGTGCTCGGGGGCGTCGGGGCGCGGCTCGGGGGCGCGTGCCTGCTCCGCCTCCGGCTCCGGGGCCGGTTCCGCAGGTCGCTCAGGTTCCGCAGGCCGCTCAGGTTCCGCGGGCCGCTCCGGCCCGGCTGCCTTCCGCGGCTCCGGTTCAGCAGGGGTCTCCGGCTCGGCGAACGCCGGGCGGGCGTGGTGCCACGGGGCGTCGGAACTGCGCGGGGCGGTGCCGCGGCGGGCGGGGCCAGTGGCGCCGGCCGGCTCCGTCGGCTCCGTCGGTTCCGTCGGTTCCGTCGGTTCCGTCGGCTCCGTCGGGGAGGGTTCCGGCGCCGTCGTGGGCCGCTGTGAGGCCGAGCCCTGTGCGGCGCTGCGGGCGCGGCGCGGCCGGGCGGGTGCGGGCGTCGGGCCGGGCTCGTACGCCACCGAGGCCTCGGCGGCCGGCCCTTCCGTGGGTCCTTGCGCCGCCGCCCGGGTGGCGTCGCCCTCGGTCGCGGCCTGCTCGCGCGTCGCCGCGTCCTCGGCGGCCGGCACCGCCGACTGGCTCACCGAGCCCTGGCTCGCACTCCGCATCCGACGCGGCCGGCCGGAGGCACCGGCACCGGCACCGGCACCGGCATCAGCACCAGCACCAGCACCAGCACCAGCACCAGCACCAGCACCAGCACCAGCACCAGGAGCCTCCCCGGCTCCGCCCGCGGCTGCGGCCTGGCTGGCCGAGCCCTGGGAGGCCGAGCGGGCGCGCCGTACCGGACGCTCCCCCGCCGCGCCTGCCGCGGCACCTGCCGCCGTGCGGCCCGCCGCCGCCCTCGCCGGGCGGGCCGGGGCGGGTGGGAGCTGGCCCTTCAGGGGGCCCCACTCGTTGGGGTCGGGGACGCCGGGGGGCAGCATCTGCCGGCGTTTGGGGCCGCCGTGCTCGGACTCGCCGGGTTCCTTCGCGCCCGGCCAGGCCTTGGCGACGCGGGCGGCGAGGACGAAGTCCTTGCGGAGGGGATGGCCCTCGAAGGTCTCCGGGAGGAGGAGGTGCTCCAGCCCGGGGTGGCCCTCGAAGACGACGCCGAACATCTCGTGGGTCTCGCGCTCGTGCCAGGCGGCACCGGCGTAGACGCCGACGGCGGAGGGCAGGGCGGGGGCGTCGTGCGGCACGGTCGTGCGGACGAGGAGCCGGCGGACCGGGTGCAGGGCGACGACGTGCGCGCAGATCCGGAAGCCGGTGCCCGGCTCGTCGACCGCGCTCAGCCAGTCGAAGTAGGTGCAGGACAGGGTCGTACGGGCCGTCTCCAGGGCGGAGAGCCAGGCGGACGGCGGTACGTCCACGGTCAGGACGTCGTAGGACTCCTCGGCCGTGGCTCCCGTACCGAAGAGTTCCTCGGCGGGAGCGGGCAGCCAGCCGGCGGCCGTGTTCATCGCGTGTCCCCCTCACCGGCCGGCGCCGGGGGCCGCACCAGGCCGCTCTGGAGGGCGGCGGCGGACGGCCGGGCGGGCCCGCTGCCGTACCGCTCGTCCAGCGACTCGCGGGCGATCTTCTCCTGGAGCTTGAGGATGCCCTGGAGCAGCGCCTCGGGGCGCGGCGGGCAGCCGGGGACGTAGACGTCGACGGGGATGATCTGGTCGACGCCCTTGGTCACCGAGTACGAGTCCCAGTAGGGGCCGCCGCAGTTGGAGCAGGCGCCGAAGGAGATGACGTACTTGGGTTCCGGCATCTGCTCGTACAGGCGCTTGACCGCCGGGGCCATCTTGTCCGTCACCGTGCCCGAGACCACCATCAGGTCGGCCTGGCGGGGGCCCGGCGCGAACGGGATCACGCCGAGGCGGATGAAGTCGTGGCGGGCCATCGACGCGGCGATGAACTCGATCGCGCAGCAGGCGAGGCCGAAGTTGAACACCCAGAGCGAGTAGCGGCGGCCCCAGTTCAGGACGACCTTCATCGGCTCCGGGGCGAGGCGGGCGATCGCGCCCAGCCTCTTCGGCTCGGGCAGGTACACGGGCTCGGCGGGGTTCACGTCCATGCCAGGACGCCCTTCTTGTATGCGTACAGCAGGCCGACGGCGAGGAAGCCGAGGAAGACGAACATCTCCACCAGGGTCGCCGCGCCGTAGCCGGGGGCGGCGAAGACCGTCGCCCAGGGGAACAGGAAGATCGAGTCGACGGCGAAGATCACGTACAGGAAGGCGTACACGTAGTAGCGGACCTGGGTGTGGGCCCAGCCCTCGCCGACGGGGTCGACTCCGCACTCGTAGGTCAGGAGTTTCTCCGGTGTCGGCACGACCGGGCGCAGCAGGCGGCCCGCGCCGAAGGCGACCGCGACGAAGAGCACGCCGATGAGGGCGAGCAGTCCGACCACCGAGTAGGACCGGAAGTAGCCGGCCGCGACGACGTTCACCGCGGCGTACGACGAGTCCCCCAACGTCTCCCGCACCGTCCGTCCCTCGTTCCCTGACCTCGTTGACCTCGTTGACCTGTACGCACGGGAGTCTAGGCCCTGATAAAGAACCGGTAAGCAGCCCGTCAGGCCGTGAGACAGCCGGTACCCGGGATGGGGTGGGGTTTTCCCCCGGCGGCGGAGGGCGGCGTACCGCATGGCGTGGACGGTGCCGGGCACGGCAGGCTGATCAGCATGACCGCTCCCAGCCCCGCCGCCGACCGGACCGGCGGCACCGACGAACGTGACGGCCGTGCCGGTAACCGCGGACACGGCGGACACGACGGACACGACGGCCCGCACCGGCTGCCGCCGCCCCAGCCGGCCTTTGAGGCGCACACCTGGAAGGAGATCGCGTATCTCCTGCTGAACCTGCCGGTGGCGCTGTTCGGATTCACGTACGCGGTCACCGTGCTGGTGGCCGGCGGCGCCCTCACCCTCACCGTGATCGGTCTGCCGCTGCTCGCGCTGTCCCTGCTGGGCGCGCGGCAGCTGGGCAAACTGGAACGGGCCCGGGCCCGCAAGCTGCTCGGGGTGCGGGTGGAGGAGCCCTCGCCGCTGCCGCTCGCCAAGGGCGGGGGCCCGGTGCAGCGGCTGTGGATGGCGCTGAAGGACCCGGTGGGGTGGCGCACGATGCTGTACGACGCCGTCCGGCTGCCCTGGGGCATCCTCACCTTCTGCACGGTGCTGGTCTCGCTGTTCGTGCTGTGGCCGCTGCTGCCGTACCTGGCGCGGGGCATGGCGAACCTGGACCGGGCGATGGTGCGGGGGCTGCTGTCGCCCTCGGACGAGCTGGAGCGCCGGATCGCCGAGCTGGAGTCCGACCGCGGGATCGTGGTGGACACGGCGGCGGCGGACCTGCGCCGGATCGAACGGGACCTGCACGACGGGGCCCAGGCGCGGCTGGTCAACCTGGCCATGGGGCTGGGCCTCGCCAAGGAGAAGCTGCTGGAGGACCCGGACGCGGCGGCGGCGATGGTGGACGAGGCGCACGGCGAGGTGAAGCTGGCCCTCCAGGAGCTGCGCGACCTGGCCCGGGGCATCCACCCGGCCGTGCTCACCGACCGCGGCCTGGACGCGGCCCTGTCGGCGGTCGCCTCCCGCTGCACGGTGCCGGTGACGGTGACCGTGGACCTGCCGGCCCGGCCGGCGGCGGCCATCGAGGGCATCGCCTACTTCACCGTCTCCGAGCTGCTCCAGAACATCAGCAAGCACAGCGGCGCCCGGTCCGCCTCCGTCGACGCGTGGCACTCGGAGGACCGGCTGCTCATCCAGGTCCGGGACGACGGCCGGGGCGGCGCCCGGCTGGACGGGGGCAGCGGGATGCGGGGCCTGGCGGACCGGCTGGGCGCGGTGGACGGCCTGTTCGTCGTCGACTCCCCGGCGGGCGGCCCGACGGTGGTCACGGCGGAGCTGCCCTGGCGGGACCGGCAGGAGTAGCCCCGCCCGCACCTGGCCGGCGGCCGCGGCGGCACGCGCGCGTGAGACGTGAAAGACGCCTCACGCGCGCGTGGCCGCGTTTCCGGGCCGCGCGACCGCGGCGCCCTCCACGGCTCTACGGCTGGGCGGAGCGCGGGGGTGGGGAAAACCCCCCGCTCAAGACGCCGACGGACTCCATGTCCCGGGAGGGCCCGGCGGACGACCCTGGTGGTACGGCTGGAACCGCCGCCGCAACGAGGAGAACGGGACGACACCGATGGTCACGGACTACGGACAGGGATACGCCACCCGCAGCGAGCCGCGGCACCGGCTGCCCGCCGGGCTGCGGGCGCCCTTCGAGGGCCGCAGCTGGCGCGAGTTCGGCTACGTGCTGCTGAGCCTGCCGGTGGCGGTCGTCCTGTTCAGCTGGACGGTGACGATGGTCGCGCTCGGCGCGGGCCTGCTGGTGACCTTCCTCGGCATCCCGGTGCTGGCGGCGGCGCTCGCCGGCTGCCGGGGCTTCGGCGTGCTGGAGCGGGCGCGGGCGCGCGGCCTGCTGGACCTGGAGGTGGCCGACCCGGAGCCGCTGCGGCCGCGCAAACAGGGTGCGGCGGCCTGGATGGGCGCGGTACTCAAGAGCGGCGCCTCCTGGCGGCACGCGCTGTACGCGCTGGTGCAGTTCCCGTGGGCGGTGTTCTCGTTCTCGGTGGCGGTGACCTTCTGGTCCTGCGGCTGGGCGCTGCTGAGCTATCCGCTGTGGTTCTGGGTGTTCCCGGCGTACGCCGGCCAGGGCGGGATCCAGCTCTACGGCGACGCCCACCACAGCGTCTATCTCGACAACCCCTTCGAGATCACCGTGACCGCGCTGGTCGGGCTGGTGTTCACCCTGGCCACGCCCTGGCTCGTACGGGCCCTGACGACCGTGGACGGACTGCTCGTGCGCGGGCTGCTCGGCCCGTCGCGACTGTCGGCGCGGGTGGTGGAGCTGGAGTCGGACCGGGGGGTCGTGGTCGACACGGCCGCCGCCGATCTGCGCCGCATCGAGCGGGACCTGCACGACGGGGCGCAGGCCCGGCTGGTGAACCTGGCGATGGACCTGGGGCTGGCGAAGGAGAAGCTGCGGGAGGACCCGCGGACGGCGGCGCGGATGGTGGAGGAGGCGCACGGCGAGGTGAAGACGGCCCTCCAGGAACTCCGGGACCTGGCCCGGGGCATCCACCCGGCCGTGCTCACCGACCGCGGCCTGGACGCGGCCCTGTCGGCGGTCGCCTCCCGCTGCGCGGTGCCGGTGCGGGTCGAGGTCGACCTGCCGGCCCGGCCCGCGCCCGCCATCGAGGGCATCGCCTACTTCACCGTCTCCGAGCTGCTCCAGAACATCAGCAAGCACAGCGGCGCCCGGTCCGCCTCCGTCGACGTGTGGCGCTCGGAGGACCGGCTGATGCTCCAGGTGACCGACGACGGCGTGGGCGGCGCCGACACGTCCCGGGGCTCCGGGCTGGCCGGCCTCGCCACCCGCCTGGACGCGGTGGACGGCATCCTCATGGTGGACTCCCCGGCGGGCGGCCCCACCCGGGTGATCGCGGAACTCCCCTGGCGCGGCTGACCCCCGAACGGCCCACAGCCGGAACGGCGCCACGCGTGGGCGCTCCGCGCGGCAGAACGGCGACACGCCTGGGCCCGGGGGCGGCGGTACGGGGGCACTCCGAGCGGCTGAACAGGCGGCACGCCAAAGCCCGCCCGCGCGGCAGAACGGCGGCACGGCTGGGCGCGGGGGCCGCGGTACGGGAGCATTCCGAGCGGCAGAACAGGCGGCACGCCTGAGCACCCCGCGCGGCAAAACGGCGTGGCGGCGCAACTCGCTGGGCAGAGCGGTGACACGCCTGACCGAGGGAACAACGCCGCACCCGCGCGGCAAAACGGCCGCACGCCAAAGCGCCCGCACAACCGAAGGCGGTACGCCAAAGCCCGCCCGCGCGGCAGAACGGCGGCACGGCTGGGCGCGGGGGCCGCGGTACGGGAGCATTCCGAGCGGCAGAACAGGCGGCACGCCTGAGCACCCCGCGCGGCAGAACGCCGTAGCGGCGCAACTCGCTGGGCAGAGCGGTGACACGCCTGACCGACGGAACAACGCCGCACCCGCGCGGGAAAACGGCCGCACGCCGAGCGACAAGCGCTGAGCACCAAGCACCCCCGTATCCGCCCGGCGCAGCGCATGCGACCACGTCCGCTCCCCCAGGACACGCCCCGGCGCGCCCCCGGTGTTCCTCCGGTATTCCGCCCGGTCCGGCGGCGGACCGGGCGGATTGCTGGAATGCTGGACCACCGGAAGGACGCCCCGGGCGGTCGGCGTCGCGGGGGATCGGGCTGTGGGGGGCCGGAAGAATCGTGGAGGACAGGGTGCGGGTGGTCATCGCCGAGGATTCAGTGCTGCTGCGGGAGGGCCTGACCCGGCTGCTGACCGACCGCGGGCACGATGTGGTGGCGGGCGTCGGCGACGCGGACGCGCTGGTGAAAACCATCTCCGAGCTGGACGAGGGGGGTGAGCTGCCCGACGTGGTCGTCGCGGACGTACGGATGCCGCCGACGCACACCGACGAGGGTGTCCGGGCGGCCGTACTGCTGCGCCGGCTGCACCCCGGGCTCGGGGTGCTGGTGCTGTCGCAGTACGTCGAGGAGCGCTACGCCACCGAGCTGCTGGCCGGTTCCAGCCGGGGCGTCGGCTATCTGCTCAAGGACCGGGTGGCGGACGTCCGGGAGTTCGTGGACGCGGTGGTGCGGGTCGCCGAGGGCGGCACGGCACTGGACCCGGAGGTGGTCGCGCAGCTGCTCGGCCGCAGCCGCAAGCAGGACGTGCTGGCGGGGCTGACGCCCCGGGAGCGCGAGGTGCTGGGGCTGATGGCGGAAGGGCGGACGAACTCGGCGATCGCCCGGCAGCTGGTGGTCAGCGACGGCGCCGTCGAGAAGCACGTCAGCAACATCTTCCTGAAGCTCGGCCTGGCCCCGAGCGAGGGGGACCACCGGCGGGTTCTGGCCGTTCTCACCTACCTGAACTCCTAGCCGGCCGGACCCGTGTCAGCCTCCCGTCAGCGCCCCGTCAGCCGCTCCCGCTCCGGTGGAGGCGGGTACCCGGGAGGAAGGCCCGGAGCGATCCGTAGGGGGCGACCGGGGCTCCAGACGGGAGCCGGAGGAGAGAACCTGTACACGCGCGGGGAGCGCCTTGACCGGCGCTCCGGCGATGCGGGACATGATGTGCACACAGCGCGACAGGCCGTCTCGAAATGTCGTCCAATCCCTGGATGGCCTCGGGAAGGCGACCCTAACCGACGTAGGGTTGATCCTGGGATGGTCCGTGGGACGACCAGGCCCCGGACAGCCGCCTCGAAGGAGGTCCAGTTCAGTGACCAGCCAGGTCAGCAGCCCAGCGGAGCAGACCGACGGAACCGTCGTGGGAGAGCAGCGCAAACCGGGCGGCGCGAAGGACGTGCGGCGCCTGGACCGGGTGATCATCCGGTTCGCGGGGGACTCGGGTGACGGCATGCAGCTCACCGGGGACCGTTTCACCTCGGAGACCGCTTCCTTCGGCAACGACCTCTCCACCCTCCCGAACTTCCCCGCCGAGATCCGCGCCCCCGCCGGCACCCTGCCGGGTGTCTCGTCCTTCCAGCTCCACTTCGCCGACCACGACATCCTCACCCCCGGTGACGCGCCGAACGTCCTGGTCGCCATGAACCCGGCCGCCCTGAAGGCCAACATCGGCGATCTCCCACGCGGAGCCGAGATCATCGTCAACACCGACGAGTTCACCAAGCGGGCCCTGCAGAAGGTGGGGTACGCCAGCGACCCGCTGCAGGACGGCTCGCTGGACGGCTACAGCCTCCACCCGGTGCCGCTGACCACGCTCACCGTGGAGGCGCTGAAGGAGTTCGACCTCTCCCGCAAGGAGGCCGAGCGCAGCAAGAACATGTTCGCGCTGGGCCTGCTGAGCTGGATGTACCACCGGCCCACCGAGGGCACCGAGAAGTTCCTGAGGTCGAAGTTCGCGAAGAAGCCGGACATCGCCGAGGCCAACATCGCGGCGTTCCGCGCGGGCTGGAACTTCGGCGAGACGACCGAGGACTTCGCGGTCTCCTACGAGGTCGCGCCGGCCGCCAAGGCCTTCCCGGTCGGCACCTACCGGAACATCTCCGGCAACCTCGCCTTGGCCTACGGCCTGATCACCGCGTCCCGCCAGGCGGATCTGCCGCTGTTCCTGGGGTCGTACCCGATCACGCCGGCCTCGGACATCCTGCACGAGCTGAGCAAGCACAAGAACTTCGGCGTGCGCACCTTCCAGGCCGAGGACGAGATCGCGGGCATCGGCGCGGCGCTGGGCGCCGCGTTCGGCGGTTCGCTGGCGGTGACCACGACGAGCGGCCCCGGTGTCGCCCTGAAGAGCGAGACGATCGGCCTCGCGGTCTCGCTGGAGCTGCCCCTGCTGGTGGTGGACATCCAGCGCGGCGGCCCGTCGACGGGTCTGCCGACCAAGACCGAGCAGGCCGACCTGCTCCAGGCGATGTACGGCCGCAACGGCGAGGCGCCGGTGCCGGTGGTCGCACCGCGGACCCCGGCGGACTGCTTCGACGCCGCCCTGGAGGCGGCCCGGATCGCGCTGACGTACCGCACCCCGGTGATGCTGCTGTCGGACGGCTACCTGGCCAACGGCTCCGAGCCGTGGCGCATCCCCGACCTGGAGGAGCTGCCCGACCTGCGGGTGCGCTTCGCCTCCGGCCCGAACCACACGCTGGAGGACGGCACCGAGGTCTTCTGGCCGTACAAGCGGGACCCGCGCACCCTGGCCCGGCCGTGGGCGATCCCGGGCACCCCGGGCCTGGAGCACCGCATCGGCGGCATCGAGAAGCAGGACGGCACGGGCAACATCTCCTACGACCCGGCCAACCACGACTTCATGGTCCGCACCCGGCAGGCCAAGGTCGACGGCATCGACGTCCCCGACGTGGAGGTCGACGACCCGCACGGCGCGCGGACCCTGGTGCTCGGCTGGGGCTCGACCTACGGGCCGATCACGGCGGCGGTACGGCGGCTGCGCGCCGCCGGCGAGTCGATCGCGCAGACCCACCTGCGCCACCTCAACCCCTTCCCGCGCAACCTCGGCACGGTCCTGAAGGGCTACGACAAGGTGGTCGTCCCCGAGATGAACCTCGGGCAGCTCGCCACCCTCATCCGGGCGAAGTACCTGGTCGACGCCCACTCCTACAACCAGGTCAACGGGATGCCGTTCAAGGCGGAACAGCTCGCCGCGGCGCTGAAGGAGGCCATCGATGACTGACGCCACCAACGGGCTGCTCCAGCTGGTCCCCAAGGCTGAGGCCAAGCAGTCGATGAAGGACTTCAAGTCGGACCAGGAGGTGCGCTGGTGCCCGGGCTGCGGTGACTACGCGATCCTCGCGGCCGTGCAGGGCTTCATGCCGGAGCTGGGCCTGGCGCGGGAGAACATCGTCTTCGTCTCCGGCATCGGCTGCTCCTCCCGCTTCCCGTACTACATGAACACCTACGGGATGCACTCCATCCACGGCCGCGCCCCGGCCATCGCGACGGGCCTGGCCTCCTCCCGCCGGGACCTGAGCGTGTGGGTCGTCACCGGTGACGGCGACGCGCTGTCCATCGGCGGCAACCACCTGATCCACGCCCTGCGCCGCAACGTCAACCTGAAGATCCTGCTGTTCAACAACCGGATCTACGGCCTGACGAAGGGCCAGTACTCGCCGACCTCCGAGGTCGGCAAGGTCACCAAGTCGACGCCGATGGGCTCGCTGGACGCGCCGTTCAACCCGGTGTCGCTGGCGATCGGCGCGGAGGCGTCCTTCGTGGCGCGCACGATCGACTCGGACCGCAAACACCTGACCGAGGTGCTGCGCGCCGCCGCCGGCCACCCGGGTACGGCGCTGATCGAGATCTACCAGAACTGCAACATCTTCAACGACGGCGCGTTCGACGCCCTGAAGGACAGACAGCGGGCCGAGGAAGCGCTGATCCGGCTGGAGCACGGGCAGCCGATCCGCTTCGGGGCGGACGGCGCGAGAGGCGTGGTCCGCGACGCACGGACCGGCGACCTGAAGGTGGTGACCGTGACGCCGGAGAACGAGGCGGACGTCCTGGTGCACGACGCCCATGCCGCGTCCCCGACCACGGCGTTCGCGCTGTCCCGGCTGGCCGACCCGGACACCCTGCACCACACGCCGATCGGGGTGTTCCGCTCGGTCGAGCGGCCGGTGTACGACGTCCGGATGGCCGAGCAGCTCGACACCGCGATCGAGCAGCACGGCAAGGGCGACCTGGCCGCGCTGCTGGCCGGCGGGGACACCTGGACGGTCGTCGGCTGATCCGTCCGCCGGCTCAGGAGGCCCGGGGCTGGTTTCCCCGGGCCTCTTCGTATGCGCCGCGGCTCTCGTCGTAGGACCGGCGGCTCTCGTCGTACGCCCGGCGGCTCTCGTCGTAGGACCGGCGGGCCTCCTCCACCGCGTCCATGCGGGCGTGCGCCCACTGGGCGAGGGCCCGGACCTGCTCGGCCGCTTCCCGGCCGAGTGCGGTGAGCGAGTAGTCGACGCGGGGCGGGATGACCGGCTTGGCGTCCCGGTGGACCAGGCCGTCGCGCTCCAGGGTCTGGAGCGTCTGGGTGAGCATCTTCTCGCTGACGCCCCGGCCCCCGAGGCCGCTGATCGCGCGGCGCAGCTCGCTGAACCGGTACGGCCGCTCCAGCAGCTCGATGAGGACGAGGACGCCCCAGCGGCTGGTGACGTGCTCCAGGACCAGGCGGTGCGGGCACATGGCCTCGGCGTCCACCGCGTTCTTGCTTACCGGCATGCCAGTACCTTACTTCAAAGTGGGTACTTTCGCTCGGTTAGCGCCGCCCTTAGGGTGAGTGACATACCCACTGGAGAAGGAGCCACCCCTCATGAGCATCGTCGTCACCGGAGCCACCGGACACCTCGGCCGGCACGTCGTGGAACAGCTGCTGGAGAAGGTGCCGGCCGACCGGATCACGGCCGTCGTGCGGGACGAGGCGAAGGCCGGCGACCTCGCCGCGCGCGGGGTGAAGCTGGCCGTCGCCGACTACAACGTGCCGGAGACCTTCGACGGCCTGTTCGCCGCCGGCGACAAGGTCCTGCTGATCTCCGGCAACGAGTTCGACAAGGGACGCGTGGGGCAGCACACGGTGGTCATCGAGGCGGCCAAGGCGGCCGGCGTGGCACTGCTCGCCTACACCAGCGCCCCGGGCACCCTGAAGGCCGCGCTGGCGGACGACCACCGGGCGACCGAGGAGGTGCTCCTCGCCTCCGGCCTGCCCTACAGCCTGCTGCGCAACGGCTGGTACCACGAGAACTACACCGAGAACCTGGCGCCGGTGCTGGAGCACGGCGCGGTCGTGGCCGCCGCCGGTGACGGCCGGGTCTCCTCGGCCGCCCGTGCCGACTACGCCGCCGCCGCGGTCGCGGTGCTGACCGGCGAGGGCCACGAGAACACGACGTACGAACTGGGCGGCGACGAGGCGTGGAGCTTCGCCGAGTACGCGGCCGAGCTGAGCCGGCAGACCGGCAGGGAGATCGTCTACAACGCGGTCCCGGTGGAGACCCTCACCGGCATCCTGACCGGCGCCGGGGTGCCCGCGCCGGTGGCCGGGATGCTGGCGGGCGTGGACGCGTCGATCGAGAAGGGGGAGCTGGTCGTCTCCTCCGGCGACCTGTCCCGCCTGACCGGCCGTCCGACGACGCCGCTCGCCGAGGCCGTCACCGCCGCGCTCAAGGGCTGACCCCGGCCGGCCGCCCCGGATGTCATGACCGTATGGCGATACGAGCATGACATCCGGGGCGGCCGGCGTTACCTTCGTCCTCGTGCGTCCACGCCGGACGCGCGAGCGAGAAGGAGGGGGACGTGGCAGCGACGTCCGAGGGTGAGCACCGCACAGGTCTGCTGAACGGCTTCGCCGCCTACGGCATGTGGGGGCTGGTGCCCCTGTTCTGGCCGCTGCTCAAACCGGCCGGCGCCATGGAGATCCTGGCCCACCGCATGGTGTGGTCCCTGGTGTTCGTCGCCGTCGCGCTGCTCTTCGTGCGCCGCTGGGCCTGGGCCGGAGAGCTGCTGCGCCAGCCCCGGCGGCTGGGCCTCGTCGCCGTGGGGGCCGCTGTCATCACCGTGAACTGGGGCGTCTACATCTGGGCGGTGAACGCCGGCCACGTCGTCGAGGCCTCGCTCGGCTACTTCATCAACCCGCTGGTCACCATCGCGATGGGCGTGCTGCTCCTCAAGGAGCGGCTGCGGCCCGTGCAGTGGGCGGCGGTCGGCATAGGCCTCGCCGCCGTCGTCGTGCTGACCGTCGGCTACGGCCGCCCGCCGTGGATCTCCCTCTGTCTCGCCTTCTCCTTCGCCACCTACGGCCTGGTGAAGAAGAAGGTGGACCTCGGCGGTGTCGAGTCGCTGGCCGCCGAGACCGCCATCCAGTTCCTGCCGGCGCTCGGCTATCTGCTGTGGCTGACCGCGCACGGCGGGGCCAGCTTCCTGGACGAGGGCGCCGGACACGCCACCCTGCTCGCGTCCACGGGCCTCGTCACCGCCCTCCCGCTGGTCTGCTTCGGCGCGGCGGCGATCCGCGTGCCCCTGTCCACGCTGGGCCTGCTGCAGTACCTGGCCCCGATCTTCCAGTTCCTGCTCGGCGTCCTCTACTTCCACGAGGCCATGCCGGCCGAGCGGTGGGCCGGGTTCGCGCTGGTCTGGCTGGCGCTGATCCTGCTCACCGGCGACGCGCTGCGGTGGGCGAGGCGACCCGCACGGCTCGCGGTGCCGCCGGCCCGAACGGCCGGGACGTCGCCCTCGCCGTCGGCACCCGCATCGGCTGCCGCGCCTTCCACATCTTCCGCGCCCTCCGCGTCGGCTCCTGCTTCGACCGCGGCGGATGCCTGACCGGAGGGGCCGCCGGGACCGGAGTGGTCGGAGTGCCCCCCTCCGCCGACGCGTCCGGCTATAAGTGGGAGCCATGACCGAACAGGCGCCCACCCCCCTGCACTGGAAGCTCGTCATCGACGCGGCGGACCCGCACGCACAGGCCGACTTCTGGGCCGCCGCGCTGCACTACACCCCGGAGGACAACAGCGCCCTCGTCGAACGGCTGCTCTCCCTCGGCGCGCTGGCCGGGGAGGCCACCGTCGAGTACCACGGGCGGCCCGCGTTCCGTGACCTGATCGCCGTACGGCACCCCGACGACCCGTACGACCCCGGGACCGGCACCGGACTCGGGCGGCGGCTGCTGTTCCAGCGGGTACCGGAGCCGAAGACCGTGAAGAACCGGCTCCACATCGACCTCCACGCCGGCCCGGAACGGCGCGCGGACGAGGTGGCACGCCTTCAGGCGCTGGGCGCGCGGGTGGTGCGCGAGGTGAAAGAGCCCGCGGGCCAGTGGGTGCTGATGGCGGACCCGGAGGACAACGAGTTCTGCGTGCAGTGACCCCGGGCGCGCCGGCTCCGCGCAGGAGGGGTCACGCCCGCGCCGCCGCCTCGGCCGCGCGGGCGGTCAGGCGGACCATGCGGGCACGGGCGGACTCCAGCGGGCCCGGGTCGCCGGCGGCGGGGCCCGGCTCGGCGGTGAGGTCCGTCCACAGGTCGATCAGGTCGCGGCCCAGCCGCAGGCCCTCCTCCGGGTCGCGCACCGCGCGCCAGGCGGTGGCCGCGCTGCGCACGTTGTCGTAGGCGGCCTCTCCGTCCCGTGCCTGGCGGCGCAGCCGGGCGACGTCCAGGGACAGCCGGAAGGCGCGGACCGGGTCACCGGCCAGGTAGGCGATGTAGGCGGACAGTTCGAGCAGGTGCAGGACCTCGGCGTGGTGCGGGCCGAACACGGCGGTGGCCTCGGCGAGCGTCCGGTCGGCCAGTTCCGCCGCGGTGTCGATACGGCCCGCCCGGACGGCCTCGTTGATCCGGCCCATCGGCCCGGTGAGCAGCTTGGCGCCCTCGGCGGTCTCGGTCAGCGGCCCGTCGCCGAGCACCTCCTCGGCGACCGCGTCGAACCCACGGGCCGGGGTGGGCGTGGGAGCGGGGGGCTCGGGCGGTACGTCGGCGAGGAGGCTGTGAGCCGCGCGTTCCCGACTGTCCGTACCGGGGCCCTCCGCCACCGGCGCCGGTCCCACCTGCCCGGTCGGGTTCCGCGCGGCACCAGGCGTCCCGGACCCGGTCGGCCGCGGGCCCACCCGGACCGCCTCCCCCGTCACCCGGCTCGAGCCGTCCGCCGAGACCTCCAGGGGGACCACGCAGCCCGCGAGGTCGTCGTGGACCGTGGCGCGTATGGGCGCCCCGACGCTGATGGCCAGGCGCTGGAGGTGGTCGAGCACGGCCTGCTGGATCTCCTGGCCCGGTGCCGCCACGACCTGCGCCCCGTCCACCGACGCGCCCCCCGCCCCGGACACCCGGACGGACACCGCCGCCGGACGCCCCACGGGCTGCGGCGCCCGCTTCTTCTCGAAGCTGAGTCCAGCCATCGGTGTCCCTCACTCCCCCGGCGTCGCGATCCGGTCGTACGCGTCCTGCCCACCAGTCTGTCCGCTTCTCGCGGTTTTCCACGTCACCGCGGCGTCACAGCCTCGCACCAGCCGCACCCTGGCGGAGATTGCTTGCGCATGCATAGAATGCGTACGCATTTAATCGGCGTACGACACGACGCGTATGGGGGACCCATGAACCGCCGCTTCCTCTTCGTCCTGGGCAGCGCCCGCGAGGCGGGCAACACCGAACTGCTGGCCCGCGAGGCCGCCGCGCAACTGCCCGGCGACACCGAACAGCGCTGGATCCGCCTCGCCGACCACCCCCTGCCCGACTTCGCGGACCTGCGGCACGACAGCGACCACGTCCGGCCGTCCCCGGACACCCCGGCCGGCCTGCTCCTGGACGCCACACTGGCGGCGACGGACATCGTGATCGCCTCGCCGCTGTACTGGTACTCGGTGTCCAGCCTCACCAAGCGCTACCTGGACTACTGGTCGGCCTGGCTGCGCACCCCGGGCGTCGGCTTCAAGGAGACGATGGCCGGCCGCACCCTCTGGGGCATCGCCGCGCTGGCGGACGACGAGCCGTCCGTCGCCGACCCGTACGCCGGCACGCTCAACAACTCGGCCGCCTACCTGCGGATGCGCTTCGGCGGGGTCCTGCTCGGCAACGGCAGCGCGCCGGGCGACGTACGCAAGGACACCGGGGCACTGGCGCGCGCCAAGACGTTCTTCGCGCAGGACGCGCCGCTCGCGCGCTTCCCGTACGAGACCGCCGGCGCCGCACCCCGGTGAGCGGGCGCTAGGCGTTGATGTCCTTGGCCGTGAACCGAGCCCAGGCCGCCGCGCCGAACACGGCCGCGTACAGCCCTTGCAGACCGAGGTTCCTCACCAGGTCGTCCCAGTAGACCGGGTCGCGCATCAGGTCGGCGAACGACAGCCAGTAGTGCGAGAACAGATACGGCTGGAGCACGTGCAGCTGGGGTATCTGGTCGACGATCTGCACGGTGATGAGCAGGCCGACCGTGGTGGCCATCGCCGCGATGCCGCTGTTGGTGAGCGTCGACACGAACAGGCCGAGGGCCGCGACACCGACCAGTGACGCGGCGACGACGAGGGCGATCAGCACGGCGCGGCCGAGCCCCTCGGCGAGGCTGATCCGGGTGCCGGAGATCGTCGTCAGCTCGCCGAGCGGGAACAGCAGCGCGCCGACGAGCAGCGCGGAGACGGTGACGACCAGCGTGGCCAGCAGACAGAAGGCCAGCACCGTCGCGTACTTGGTCAGCAGCAGGCGGGTACGGCCGGCCGGGGCGACCAGCAGATAGCGCAGGGTGCCCGCGCCGGCCTCCCCGGCGATCGCGTCGCCCGCGACGACGCCGACCGCCATCGGCAGGAAGAACGGCAGGGTCGCGGCCAGCGCGGTGAACACCAGGAACAGGCCGTTGTTGGTGATCTGCGAGATGAACGCCGGACCCTCGCCGCCCCCGCCCGCCGGTCCGCCGCCCCGCGTCTCGATCTTCACGGCGATCCCGACCAGCACCGGCACCGCGGCCAGCACCCCGAGCAGGGCCAGCGTGCGCCAGCGGCGGACGGTGGTGACCAGCTCGCTGCGCAGCAGCCCGAGAGTCCACAGCGGATTCGGCCGGCGCCCGGCGCCCACCTGGACCGCATCAGCCCGCGACATCGAAGCCCTCCCCGGTCAGCGCCACGAACGCGTCCTCCAGCGAGGCCCGTTCGACGGTGAGGCCACGGACCCGGACGCCCGCCGTGACCAGGGCCTGCGTCACCTCGGCCAGATCCCGCGCGGGCGGCTCGCCGGTGACCCGGTCCCCGTCGGCCAGCACGTCCCCGACGCCCAGTTCCTTCAGCACGCGCGCCGCCTCGGCCGGGTCCGGGGTGATGACCACCAGCCGGTCGCGCGCCCCGGCGGCCAGGTCGGCGACCGCGCCCTGGGTGACGAGCCGGCCCTGTGTCATGACCGCCGCGTGGGTGCACACCTGCTCGATCTCGTCGAGGAGGTGGGAGGAGAGGAAGACGGTCGTGCCGTCGGCGGCCAGCTCCCTGATCAGCGTGCGGATCTCGCGCATGCCCTGCGGGTCGAGGCCGTTGGTGGGCTCGTCCAGGACGAGCAGTCTGCGCGGCTGGAGCAGCGCGGCGGCCAGTCCCAGGCGCTGTTTCATGCCGAGCGAGTACGCCTTCGCCTTCTTGCCGGCGGCGGCCGCGAGACCGACCCGGTCCAGCGCCGCGGCGACGCGGGCGCGCCGGGTGCGCGGGTCGGCGGTCGGGTCGGCGGCGTCGTAGCGCAGCAGGTTGTCCCGGCCGGAGAGGAAGCCGTACAGGGCGGGGCCCTCGATGAGGGCGCCGACCTGCGGGAGGACCGTACGGGCCGCCCGCGGCATGGGCCGGCCGAGCACCCGGGCGGTGCCCGCCGTCGGTTCGATCAGGCCCATCAGCATGCGGATCGTGGTGGTCTTGCCGGAGCCGTTCGGGCCGAGGAAGCCGAAGACGCTGCCCGCCGGGACGGTCAGGTCCAGACCGTCCACGGCGAGCTGTCCGCCGCGGTAGCGCTTGGTGAGGCCGCGCGTGGCGATCACACTCGCCGTCGGGTCGCCCGGCTCCGGCTGCGTGGCGGACGGTTCGTCCATCGGCTCCCCTCGGTTCGTCCGGTTCGTCTCATCGGGTGCGGTGTGCCGGGAAGGTCACTTCCCGGCGTCGGCCGCCTTCACCAGGGCCTCCTTGGTCACCGTGCCGGCGTAGACCTTGCCGTCGTCGGTGATCAGGGCGTTGACCAGGCGGGTGGAGAAGACCGTGCCCTTGCCGAACTTCCCGGAGACCGGGTCGCCCAGCGAGCCGAGGAAGCCGCCGAGTTCACCGCCCTGGGAGCCGGTCGGCACGCCGCCCTTGGCGCCGGTGTCGAAGGTGGCGACGGACGTCCAGCCCTTGCCCAGCACCTTCAGCCCGTCCTTGCCCTCCAGGCCCCCGGCGAAGCCCTCACCGTGCTCCGGAGCGTGCTCCCGGGCGCCGCCGGCGTCCTTCCCCTCGGTGACCTTCGCGCCCTTGGGCGGCGTGAAGTCGAACGTGGAGGCGGCGGGCCGGGCGAAGGAGACCTGGGTGAAGCCCGCGTCGAGCACGGCGGCGCCGCCGCTCCTCGGGGTCAGCGTGAACTTCAGCGGCATCCCGGTCTTCGCGTCCACGGCGATGCTGATCGCACCGACCGTGGTGCCGGACTGCCTGGGCCGGATCAGCAGCTTGTAGGCGTCGCGCCCGGCGACGTGGGCGGTGCCGTCGACGGTGACGGACGTGGTGTCGTCCACCGACTTCAGGGCCTGGTCGGCGAAGTCCTTGGGCGTGGCCGGCGGCTCGGTGCCGCGGTCCTTGCCGGAGGCGGCCCCGGTGGCGTGGTAGACCTCGTTGCTCTTGCTGTCGTAGCCCCAGACGTCCTTGCCGTCGTGGATGAGGCTGTACTCGGCGCCGCTCTCCAGCAGCGACAGCTTCTGCCGGTCGGGGCCGTCGGCGGCGACGCGCAGGGTGTGCGTGCCGGAGACCAGCTCGGTGAGCTTGGCCTTCGGGTCGGCGGAGGAGCCGTCGCCGGAGCCGCCCCGGCCCGAGCCGGACATCAGGCCGTTCTGGAGGCCGCCCAAATCGGGCAGGCCGAGGTCGGTGCTGACCTTCACCGTGCCGGACAGCTGCTGCACGTCCGACTTGGCGATCTTCTCGATGAGCTGCTGGGCGCTGATCCTCGGCAGGTCGGGGTCACCGGAGTCGGCGAGCGCCGGGACCAGCCCGATCGTGGCCGCCGCCACCCCCACCACCGCGACCGGCACGGCGTACCGGGCGGCCTTGCGCCGGCCCGAGCGCGGGTGCTCGTCCCGCGCGGCGCCCACTGCGTCGTCGGATTCGTACGGTGCCATGTGTGCCTTACCTCCGTCGTCGGCGGCGGCTGTCCTCACCCTGGTCCGCTGGTCCACCCTGAGCCGCCATTCTCACCCGAAACGGTGAGGAGTGGTGATTTCCGTGATGTCCATCTGACCAAATCGGCTGTGCACAAGCGTCAGACCACGGAGCCAACTCCGTCTACACCTGCGGTATGACATCCGGCGGTGGTTCCTCCGCCCGACCCGTAGGGGTCGCGCCGGACGCCGGGGCCCGTACGGGTGACCGGCCCGGTCAGCCGGCGCGGTGCACGACCGCGTCGCACAGCTCGATCAGCGCCGCCTTGGCATCGCACTCGCGCAGCGGGGCGAGCGCGGCCCGCGCCTCCTCCGCGTACCGCACGGTGTCCCGGCGGGCCTGCTCCAGCGCGGGGTGCGCGCGCAGCGCGGCCAGCGCCTCGGCGTGCCGGGCGTCGTCGCTGAGGTCGGAGTCCAGCAGCGCGCACAGCGCGACGTCCTCGGCCAGGCCCAGCCGGGCGGCCCGCTCGCGCAGCCGGAGCACCGGCAGGGTCGGGATGCCCTCCCGCAGGTCGGTGCCCGGGGTCTTGCCGGACTCGTGGGAGTCGGAGGCGATGTCCAGGACGTCGTCCGCGAGCTGGAAGGCGACGCCGAGGCGTTCCCCGTACTGGGTGAGGACGTCGACGACCGTCTCGTCCGCGCCGGACATCATCGCGCCGAACCGGCACGACACCGCCACCAGGGAGCCCGTCTTGCCGGCGAGCACGTCCAGATAGTGCTCGACCGGGTCTCGGCCGTCCGAGGGACCCGCGGTCTCCAGGATCTGGCCGGTGACGAGCCGTTCGAAGGCGAGGGCCTGCACCCGGACCGCCTCGGGACCGAGGTCGGCGAGGATCTGGGACGCGCGGGCGAAGAGGAAGTCGCCGGTGAGGACCGCGACGGAGTTGCCCCAGCGGGTGTTGGCGCTGTCCACGCCACGCCGTACGGCCGCCTCGTCCATGACGTCGTCGTGGTACAGCGTGGCCAGGTGGGTCAGCTCCACGACCACGGCCGAGGGCACCACGCCCGGGGCGTAGGGGTCGCCGAACTGGGCCGCGAGCATCACGAGCAGTGGCCGGAACCGCTTCCCGCCCGCCCGCACCAGGTGCTGCGCTGCCTCCGTGATGAACGGGACCTCGCTCTT
The DNA here is from genome assembly GCF_040704085.1 of Streptomyces sp. NPDC047841. NCBI lineage: Bacteria > Bacillati > Actinomycetota > Actinomycetes > Kitasatosporales > Streptomycetaceae > Streptomyces > Streptomyces sp. NPDC047841. The sequence goes on along the minus strand of NZ_JBEYRP010000002.1, from coordinate 87,115 downwards.
GGTGGCTTCGAGCAAGCCTTCCTCGACAGCCGCCAATCCGGCCTGGACATCGGCTTCCAGAGCCTGGTCCCGCACGCTCAGCCCGAACGGCCCGACGACGGTCACGAGGGGTCTCCTGTCTGCTGGTGTCTGCTGGCGGTTACACGGTTTGTCGATAGGTCGCTGCCATCACTCAAGTCAGCGTATCCGGTCCTGTTTCGATCACCGATAGCGCCCACCGGTCCAGCCTGGGCGATACCGGATCATGACCGGCATGGTTTTGATCACACAGTGTGAGCGGATTTTTATCCATATAAGAGTAATCCGGACACTGTGCCCTCGCCTCGGCAACGACGCCCCCCATATGCCAGGTTCCGCCACCACCCCGACTTCCGGTGCAAATCCCCCTAATCCCTCATATCCGATTTAAAACTGTTTGCCATTTCGTGAGTTGGGTCACGCGCCCGGCCGGCCCGGCCGCCCGGCCCGGTTCTCGCAACCCCTTGCCGTGTCGGCGAGTTGAGGATTGGCAACCGCAAAGGATCAAGCACCTCATACGGCATCGATCAAGGTCAAATCGCACGTTGTATGAATCCGGCCCTTGTTCCCGACATGTGCTCTCGCATACGTTCCGGGCCGTCGGGCGGACGCCGAATCCTGCCGCCGCCCGCATACCCATCGACGAACTCATTCGTACGGCAGGAGCGGGGGACCCAGGTAAGCCGCCGGTCCGGAACGGCACACGCCGCGCCGGGACGGCTAGGGGTGAAGCCATGCCTCCGTCAGGGGCACGGCCGGGCATCTCCCCGCCCGAACCCGACAGCTCACCTCGCAGGCGCCGGAGAGGAACGCCCCCATGTCTGCTGTCGCCCAGCCCCGCCGTACCCGGAACAGCCGCCTGGTCCGCGCGCTCACCGCCGTCGGCACCGGTGCCGCCGTCCTCGCCCTGCCGCTCATCGGCGCGGCCGACGCCTCCGCGGCCCCCCGCACCACCACCACGCCGGCCACCACCCCGGCCGGCTACCCGAACAACCTCGACGGCTGGATCCGCGAGTCACTGGCGATCATGGCCGAGAAGCACATCCCGGGCACGTACAACGGCATCCACCGCAACATCATCCGCGAGTCCTCGGGCAACCCGAAGGCCATCAACCTCTGGGACTCCAACGCCGCCAAGGGCATCCCGTCCAAGGGCCTGCTCCAGGTCATCGACCCCACGTTCAACGCGTACCACGTGGCCGGGACGTCCTTCGACATCTACGACCCGGTCGCCAACATCACCGCCGCCTGCAACTACGCGGCCGCGCGGTACGGGTCCATCGACAACGTGTTCGGCGCGTACTGACGGGCACCGGCGGCCTGACCGGGCACCGGCCGGCCGCCTGACCGGGCGCTGCCGGTGTCCCGGTCAGCCGGTCAGCCGGTCGGGAAGAGTCGTTCGAGGACGACGGCGACGCCGTCGTCCTCGTTCGACGAGGTGACCTCGTCGGCCACCGCCTTCAGTTCCGGGTGCGCGCCGGCCATGGCGACACCGCGCCCGGCCCAGTCGAACATCGGGATGTCGTTGGGCATGTCGCCGAACGCGAGGGCCCGTTCGGCGGCGATCCCGAGCCGTTCCGCGGCCAGCGCCAGCCCGGTCGCCTTCGTCACCCCGCACGGCTGGAGCTCCACCGTGCCCGGCCCCGACATCGTGACCGTCGCGAGCGAGCCCACCGCCGCGCGGGCCACGGCCGCCAGCTCGTCGTCGGACAGGGTGGCGTGCCGCAGCAGCACCTTGCTGATGGGCGCGCACCACAGGTCGTCCCGCCGGCCGACCCGCACCGCGGGCAGTGTCGGGTGGGGCATCCGGTAGCCGGGCTCGATGAGCGTGAGCCCGTCCACGCCGTCCTGGTCGACCGCCGCGTAGACCTCCCCCACCTCCGCCTCGATCTTGCCGAGCGCCGTCTCGGCCAGCTCCCGGTCCAGCCGGACGGACCACAGCAGACGGTCGGTCGCGGCGTCGTAGACCTGGGCCCCCTGTCCGCACACCGCGAGCCCGGCACCGCCGAGGTCCGCGAGCAGCGACCGCACCCGCGGGGCCGGGCGGCCCGTCACCACCAGGTGGCGGGCACCGGCCCGCGCCACCCGCGCGAGCGCGGCGAGGGACCGGTCCGAGACGGTGTCGTCGCCGCGCAGCAGCGTCCCGTCCAGGTCGGTGGCGATCAGTGCATATGCCGGGGTGGGTGCCATGATCAGAGAATACGGACAGCACGCCCCGCCGACTCATCTGTCGTTCCCCGCACTTACGTGCCGCTCCCGCCCAACCGCTCACCGCTGTTGGCGCGATGGGCACCGCTCGGCCCAGACCTGCCGAGCCCCGGGTGAGGCACTGCCCAAGACACGCGCCTCGGCCGTAACGTGTGGCCCGACCACATGGAACGCAGTGCCATGCATGGCCCGGATGAGAGTGAGGCAGCACCCCATGCCCCCCTTCGACGTCCCCGAGGGCGACCCCTTCGGTCCGCACAACCTCCCCTACGGCGTGTTCTCGCCCTCCGGCAGCACGGAGCGGAGGATCGGCGTCCGGCTCGGGAACCACGTCCTCGACGCGGGCGCCGCGGCCGCCGCGCTCGGCTCGCCCCACCAGCCGCTGCTCGCCCGGCCCACCCTCAACCCGCTGCTGGCCGCCGGCCGCGCCACCTGGTCGGACGTACGGCGCTCCGTCGCGTCCTGGGTCACCGACCCGGCGCACCGCGCGACCGTCGAGCCGCTGTTCCACCCCCTGTCCGAGGTGAGCCTGCACCTGCCCTTCGAGGTCGCGGACTACGTCGACTTCTACGCCTCGGAGAACCACGCCCGCAACGTCGGCCGGATCTTCCGCCCCGACGCCGAGGACTCCCTCACCCCCAACTGGAAGCACCTGCCGATCGGTTACCACGGCCGCTCCGGCACCGTCGTCGTCTCCGGCACGGACGTCGTACGCCCGTGCGGGCAGCGCAAGGGCCCGGCCGACCCCGCGCCCGTCTTCGGCCCCTCGATCCGGCTGGACATCGAGGCCGAGGTCGGCTTCGTCGTGGGCGTGCCGTCGCGGCTCGGCGCCCCGGTCGCGCTCGGCGACTTCCGGGAGCACGTCTTCGGGCTGTGCCTGCTGAACGACTGGTCCGCGCGCGACATCCAGGCCTGGGAGTACGTCCCCCTCGGCCCGTTCCTCGGCAAGTCCTTCGCGACCTCGGTGTCGGCGTGGATCACACCGCTGGAGGCGCTGGAGCACGCGCGCGTGGCGCCTCCCGAGCGTACGCACCCGCTGCTGCCCTACCTGGACGACTCGGCGCCCGGCACCGAGCCCGGCGGTTACGACCTGCGCATCTCGGTCGCCGTCAACGGCCACGTGGTCTCCGAACCGCCCTTCTCCACCATGTACTGGACCGCCGCCCAGCAACTCGCCCACATGACCGTGAACGGCGCCTCGCTGCGCACCGGCGACCTGTACGGCTCCGGGACGGTGAGCGGCCCCACCGAACGCCAGCGCGGCTCCCTGCTGGAACTGACCTGGAACGGCCGCGACCCCCTCGAACTCCCCGACGGCAAGCGGGCCTTCCTGGAGGACGGCGACGTGGTCACCCTGTCGGCATGGGCCCCGGGCCCGGACGGCAGCCGGGTGGGGCTCGGCGAGGTCAGCGGGCGCGTGGTGCCGGCCTGACCCTGCGCAGGGGTGCCGGGCGGGCCGGGTAACGCGCCGGGCGGGCCGGGTCGCTTCCGGGGCGGCCGGGGGGCGTGGACCCGGGCCGGTCGACGGCGGATCGGTGTCGGCACCTGACTCCGGCCGCCCGTCTTCGTCATACTGACGGGGACACGCATCACGCGCGAGCCGCCGTCGCGTGACGCGTGCCCGGCACCACCGTCACCCGCCCACTCTCCGACCAGGAACCGGAGCCCCGGCATGACTGTCTGCCTGCTCCTGCTGAGCGTCGTCGCCCTGACGGCCGCCGTACCGGCGCCGCGCGCGCTGACCCATGCCGCCTGGCCCGAGCGGGAACCCGTGGTCGCGCTGTGGGTGTGGCAGTGCCTCGTCGCCACCGTCCTGCTGTGCTGCCTCACCGCGCTCGTCCTGGGCGCGGCGGCCGTCTTCCACACCGTCCGCGACCGCGTGTTCGCGCCCGCGCCGCCCGCCGTCACCGCGGCCTACGACCTGTCCACCGCGCCGGTGTGGGCCGCCGCGCTCACCGTGCTGCTGGCCTGCGGGGCCGCCTGGACGACCGCGATGCTGGCCCGCGAACTCGTCGAGGCCCGCCGCAGCCGCGGCCAGGCCCGGGCGCACCTGCGCGAGCGCGCACCCGAGCTGCCGGCCGGGCTGCCGGCGGCGCGCGGGCCGATGCTGGTGCTGGAGGACGAGTACCCGGACGCCTGGTGGATGCCGGGGCACCGGCCCCAACTCGTCGTCACCACAGGTGCGTTGCACCGCCTCACCGACCTTCAGCTGGACGCCGTCCTCACCCACGAGCGCGGACACGCCCGCGCCCACCACGACTGGCTGCTGCACCTGTCCACCGCCCTCGCCACGGGCTTCCCGCGCGTGCCGCTGTTCGCCCACTTCTGCGACCAGACGCACCGCCTGGTCGAGCTGGCCGCGGACGACACGGCCTCCCGGCGCTGCGGGCACCTCACCACGGCCCTGGCCCTGATCGAGCTGAACCAGCACCGGGGTGTGCTGTCCTGCGACTCCAGCCGCCGCCTCCTCGGCGAACGCGTCGACCGCCTGCTGGAGCCGCCTCCCCGGCTGCTGCGCCGGCACCGCGCGCTGACGACGACGGTGGCCGCGCTGGTGCCGCTGCTCCCGCTGCTGATCACCTTCGCCCCGGGCCTGACGGCACTGTCCTGAGGGACCGGCGGCACCGCCTGGTACTCCCCCTGGGCGTCGCCGGCCGTCCTGCTTATATCCAGTCGTCCGGTTCCGGCTCGTCCACCGGGTCGGGCCACTCGGCGTCCTGGCTGCCGACGTCCTGGCTGCCGGCATCATGGCTGCCGGTGGCCGGGGTGGCCTCGGCAGCCGGGGTGTCCTCGGCCGCGGCAGCCCCGTCCAGCGAGGCCAGCACCTGGATCACCCCTTCGCCGTACGTCGCCAGCTTCTTCTCGCCGACGCCGTTCACCGTGCCCAGCTCCCGCACCGAGCCGGGCCACCGGGTCACGATCTCGCGCAGGGTGGCGTCGTGGAAGATGACGTACGCCGGGACGCCCTGTTCCCGGGCCTGTTCGGCGCGCCAGGCCCGCAGGGCCTCGAAGGCGGGGAGCAGTGCCTCGGGCAGCTCGGCCGCGACGGCCTTGGCCTTGCGGTCGCCCCCGGAGGAGCCGGTGGAACGCGACCGGGAGGCGGCCGGCTTCTTCGGCTCCTTGCGCAGCGGCACCTCGCGCTCCCGCCGCAGCACCGAGCCGCTCGCTTCCGTGAGCACCAGCGTGCCGTACTCCCCCTCGACCGCGAGGAGCCCCTGGGCCAGCAGCTGCCGGACGACACCGCGCCACTCGCCCTCGGAGAGGTCCTGGCCGATGCCGAAGACGGACAGCTGGTCGTGGTCGAACTGGATCACCTTGCCGGTGCGCTTGCCGAGCAGGATGTCGACGATCTGCATCGCGCCGAACTTCTGCCCGCGCTCCCGCTGCAACCGCACCACCGTCGACAGCACCTTCTGCGCGGCGATCGTGCCGTCCCAGGTCTCGGGCGGGGTGAGGCAGGTGTCGCAGTTGCCGCAGGCCGCGGCCTCGGGGTCCTGACCGAAGTAGGCGAGCAGCTGTCCACGGCGGCACTGGGCGGTCTCGCACAGCGCGAGCATGGCGTCGAGGTGGGCGGCGGCCCGGCGGCGGAACGCCTCGTCGCCCTCGCCGGACTGGATCAGCTTGCGCTGCTGGATGACGTCGTTCAGGCCGTACGCCATCCACGCCGTGGACGGCAGGCCGTCGCGGCCCGCCCGGCCGGTCTCCTGGTAGTACCCCTCGATCGACTTGGGCAGGTCGAGGTGGGCGACGAAGCGTACGTCCGGCTTGTCGATGCCCATGCCGAAGGCGATGGTCGCGACCACGACCAGGCCGTCCTCGCGCAGGAAGCGGGCCTGGTGCGCCGCGCGCGTGGCCGCCTCCAGGCCCGCGTGGTAGGGCACCGCCTGGATGCCGTTGGCGGTCAGGAACTCGGCCGTGCGCTCCACCGAGTTGCGCGAGAGGCAGTACACGATGCCGGCGTCGCCCGCGTGCTCCTCGCGGAGGAAGGCGAGCAGCTGCTTCCTGGGGTCGGCCTTGGGCACGATCCGGTACTGGATGTTGGGCCGGTCGAAGCTGGCGACGAAGTGCCGGGCCGTCGGCAGGTTCAGCCGCTGGGTGATCTCCTGGTGGGTGGCGTGGGTGGCCGTGGCGGTGAGGGCGATCCGCGGGACGTCCGGCCAGCGCTCGCCGAGCAGGGAGAGGGTGAGGTAGTCCGGGCGGAAGTCGTGGCCCCACTGGGCCACGCAGTGGGCCTCGTCGATCGCGAAGACGGAGATCTTGCCGCGGGAGAGCAGATCCAGCGTGGCCTCCACGCGCAGCCGCTCCGGGGCCAGGTACAGCAGGTCGAGCTCGCCGGCCAGGAACTCGGCCTCGACCATGCGCCGCTCGTCGAAGTCCTGGGTGGAGTTGATGAAGCCGGCGCGGACGCCGAGGGCGCGCAGGGCGTCCACCTGGTCCTGCATGAGGGCGATCAGGGGCGAGACGACCACGCCCGTGCCGGGCCGGACCAGGGCCGGGATCTGGTAGCACAGCGACTTGCCGCCGCCGGTCGGCATCAGGACGACGGCGTCGCCGCCCGCCACCACGTGCTCGATGATCTCCTGCTGCTCGCCCCGGAAGGCGTCGTACCCGAAGACCCGGTGCAGCGTGGCCAGCGCCTCGCTGCCGGCCGCTCCCGGCCCCTCGGTCACCTGTGTCATCTCGCTGATCCCGCCCGTCACGCCCATCGTCCTGTCCCCCGCCGGTCCCCCGTGTGTCGTCTCTCGACCGCTGCCTCCACCATAGGGGTCCGCACCGACAGTCCCGGAGTTGTCCACAGGGCAGCCGGGGAAACGCACGTCAAGGACACGACTGTCGTTCACACGTTCGCGCGAGCCCCGCCCGTTTCGGGCCGATAGTCTGAACGCACCGGCGAGACTCCGTCCCATGGGAGCACTGATGAACGTCGCACCGAAGGCGTCCACGCCCAGCTGGCCGACCCCGCCGGAAGGCGGCTGGACCGCCGACGACCTGGACCGCCTCCCGAATCTTCCTCCGCACACGGAATTGATCGACGGGAGCCTGGTCTTCGTGAGTCCGCAGACGATGTTTCACGTACGGGCTGTCGACTTCTTCAACTGGCAGCTCCAGTCGCTGGCGCCGGAGGAATTCGAGGTCGTCCGCGAGTTCACGATCGACATCGACCGCCAGAACAGGCCCGAGCCGGACGTCGTGGTCGTCAGCGCGGACGTGGTGGAGGAGCCGAGCCAGACCCGCTTTCCGGCGGAGTCCGTCGTCGTGGCCATCGAGGTCGTCTCCGAGGACTCCCTCTCCCGCGACCGCGAGACCAAGCCCCTGAAGTACGCCCGCGCCAAGATCCCCCACTACTGGCGGGTCGAGAACGAGAACGGGCGGGCCGCGGTGCACGTCTTCGAGCTGGAGCCGACGACCGGCATCTACACGAGCACCGGCATCTTCCGCGAGCGCATGAAGCTGGACGTGCCCTTTCCGATGGACCTCGACCTCACCCGGATCAGGACGCGCCGCGACAGGAACCAGTGACCACGGCAGCATGCCGCTGCCCGGCGCCCTCCTGTGAGGGTGCCGGGCAGCGGCGCCGGTGGTGCGGGCGTCAGCGCACGAAGACCCCCGCCTGGTTCGCCAGGTCGAGGAAGTACTGCGGCGCCACGCCGAGGACCAGCGTCACGGCCACGCCCAGGCCGATCGCGAGCATGGTCAGCGGTGACGGGACGGCGACGGTCGGGCCCTCCGGCCGCGGCTCGCTGAAGAACATCAGCACGATCACGCGGATGTAGAAGAACGCGGCGATGGCCGAGGAGATCACACCGATCACGACCAGCGGGGCCGCGCCGCCGTCCGCCGCCGCCTTGAACACGGCGAACTTCCCGGCGAACCCGGAGGTCAGCGGGATACCGGCGAAGGCCAGCAGGAACACCGCGAAGACGGCGGCCACCAGCGGGGAGCGACGGCCGAGGCCCGCCCACTTGGACAGGTGGGTCGCCTCGCCGCCCGCGTCGCGCACCAGCGTGACCACGGCGAACGCGCCGATCGTGACGAAGGAGTAGCCCGCCAGGTAGAAGAGGACGGACGACACGCCGTCCTTCGAGGTGGCGATCACGCCCGCGAGGATGAAACCGGCGTGCGCGATGGACGAGTACGCCAGCAGCCGCTTGATGTCGGTCTGGGTGATGGCGACGACCGCACCGCCCAGCATGGTGACGATCGCCACGGCCCACATCACCGGCCGCCAGTCCCAGCGCAGGCCGGGCAGGACGACGTACAGCAGGCGCAGCAGCGCGCCGAACGCGGCCACCTTCGTCGCCGCGGCCATGAAGCCGGTCACCGGGGTGGGCGCGCCCTGGTAGACGTCGGGCGTCCACATGTGGAACGGCACCGCGCCCACCTTGAACAGCAGGCCCATCAGGAGCATGGCGCCGCCGATCAGCAGCAGCGCGTCGTTGCCCATGGTGTTGGCGAGGGCCGGGTCGACGTCGGTGACGGTGCCGTCGACGACCTGGGCGATGCGCGCGTACGACATCGAGCCCGCGTAGCCGTACAGCAATGCGATGCCGAACAGGGTGAACGCGGAGGCGAACGCGCCCAGCAGGAAGTACTTGACCGCGGCCTCCTGCGACATCAGCCGCTTGCGGCGGGCCAGCGCGCACAGCAGGTACAGCGGCAGCGAGAAGACCTCCAGGGCCACGAACAGGGTGACCAGGTCGTTCGCCGCCGGGAAGATCAGCATGCCGCCGACCGCGAACAGCAGCAGCGGGAAGACCTCCGTGGTGGTGAAGCCCGCCTTCACGGCGGCCTGCTCGCTGTCGCTGCCGGGGACGGAGGCGGCCTGCGCGGCGAAGGAGTCCACCCGGTTGCCGTGTGCCGCCGGGTCCAGGCGCCGCTCGGCGAAGGTGAACAGGCCGACCAGGCCGGCCAGCAGGATCGTGCCCTGGAGGAAGAGGGCCGGGCCGTCGACCGCGATGGCGCCCATCGCCGCGATGTGCGCCTTCGTGGTGCCGAACCCGTCCGCCGCCAGCGCGACGACCGCGGCGAACGCGGCGCACAGGGCGACGACGGACACGAACACCTGCGCGTAGTAGCGGGACCGGCGCGGCACGAACGCCTCGATGAGCACCCCGACCAGCGCGGCGCCGATGACGATCAGCGTCGGCGACAATTGTCCGTATTCGATCTTCGGCGCGTCGATCTTCGAGATCGGTTCGGCCGCGGTTGTCCACAGGCTGTGGACAGCTTGTGCGCTCACTTGGCCGCCTCCACCTCGGGCTTGGGGTCCTTCTTCTGGACGTCGGACATGGTCTGCTTGACCGCCGGGTTGACGATGTCCGTCACGGGCTTCGGGTAGACGCCCAGGAAGATCAGCAGCACGATCAGCGGGGCGACGACCACCAGCTCGCGCACGCGGAGGTCGGGCATCGCGGAGACCTCCGGCCGCACCGGGCCGGTCATCGTCCGCTGGTACAGCACGAGCGTGTACAGCGCGGCGAGGACGATGCCGAAGGTGGCGATGGCGCCGATCACCGGGTAGCGCGAGAACGTGCCGACCAGGACCAGGAACTCGCTGACGAACGGCGCGAGGCCGGGCAGCGACAGGGTGGCCAGGCCGCCGATCAGGAAGGTGCCGGCGAGCACCGGGGCGACCTTCTGCACGCCTCCGTAGTCCGCGATGAGCCGGGAGCCGCGCCGGGAGATGAGGAAGCCGGCGACCAGCATCAGGGCGGCCGTGGAGATGCCGTGGTTGACCATGTAGAGCGTGGCGCCGGACTGGCCCTGGCTGGTCATCGCGAAGATGCCCAGGATGATGAAGCCGAAGTGCGAGATCGACGCGTAGGCCACCAGGCGTTTGATGTCCCGCTGGCCGACGGCGAGCAGCGCGCCGTAGACGATGCTGATGAGCGCCAGGACGAGGATGACGGGCGTCGCCCACTTCGACGCCTCCGGGAACAGCTGGAGGCAGAAGCGGAGCATCGCGAAGGTGCCCACCTTGTCGACGACCGCGGTGATGAGGACGGCGACCGGTGCGGTGGACTCCTGCATGGCGTTGGGCAGCCAGGTGTGCAGCGGCCACAGCGGCGCCTTCACCGCGAAGGCGAAGAAGAAGCCGAGGAACAGCCAGCGTTCGGTGCTGGTCGCCATGTGCAGCGAGCCGTTCGCGCGGGCCTCGGCGATCTGCGTGAGCGAGAAGTTCCCGGCGACCACGTACAGGCCGATCACCGCGGCCAGCATGATCAGACCGCCGGCCAGGTTGTAGAGCAGGAACTTCACCGCCGCGTACGACCGCTGCGTGGCGGCCGCCTCCTCGCCGTGCTCGTGGGCACGGTCCCCGAAGCCGCCGATGAGGAAGTACATCGGGATGAGCATGGCTTCGAAGAAGATGTAGAAGAGGAAGACGTCGGTGGCCTCGAAGGAGATGATCACCATCGCCTCCACGGCCAGGATCAGCGCGAAGAAGCCCTGGGTGGGCCGCCAGCGCCGGCTGCCGGTCTCCAGCGGGTCGGCGTCGTGCCAGCCCGCGAGGACGATGAACGGGATCAGTAGGGCGGTCAGCGCGATCAGCGCGACCGCGATGCCGTCGACGCCCAGTTCGTACCTGACCCCGAAGTCCTTGATCCACGCGTGGGACTCGGTGAGCTGGTAGCGGGAGCCGTCCGGGTCGAAGCGGACCAGGACGGTGATCGCCAGGGCGAGCGTGGCGAGCGAGACGGTCAGCGCCAGCCATTTGGCGGCGGTGCGCCGGGCGGCCGGCACGGCGGCCGTGGCGACCGCCCCGAGGGCCGGGAGCGCCGCCGTCGCTGTCAGCAGGGGAAAGGACATCGGTATCAGACCGCCCTCATCAGCAGGGTCGCGGCGACCAGGAGCGCCGCGCCGCCGAACATCGAGACCGCGTAGGAGCGGGCGAAGCCGTTCTGGAGCCGGCGCATCCGTCCGGACAGGCCGCCGAAGCCGGCCGCCGTGCCGTTGACGACGCCGTCGACCAGGGTGTGGTCGACGTAGACCAGGGAGCGCGTCAGGTGCTCGCCGCCGCGCACCAGGACCACGTGGTTGAAGTCGTCCTGGAGCAGGTCGCGGCGGGCCGCGCGGGTGAGCAGGGAGCCGCGCGGGGCGACGGCCGGGACCGGCTTGCGGCCGTACTGGGCCCAGGCGATGGCGACGCCGACGACCAGGCAGACCATGGTGGCGCCGGTGACGGTCGCCGCGCTGAGCGGGGAGTCGCCCTCGCTGTGTCCCGTGACGGGCTCCAGCCAGTGCAGGAAGCGGTCGCCGATGCTGAAGAAGGCACCGCCGAAGACCGAACCGACGGCGAGGACGATCATGGGGATCGTCATGACCTTCGGGGACTCGTGCGGGTGCGGCTCGGCGTGCTCGCCCCGGGTCTCGGCGGCGGGCTCCACGCTGGGCTCGGCCGGCGACGGAGTCGGGGCCTTGCGCCACCGCTCCTCCCCGAAGAACGTCATCAGCATCACGCGCGTCATGTAGAAGGCGGTGATGGCCGCGCCCAGCAGGGCCGCGCCGCCGAGGATCCAGCCCTCGGTGCCGCCCTTGGCGAACGCCGCCTCGATGATCTTGTCCTTGGAGAAGAAGCCGGACAGGCCGGGGAAGCCGATGATGGCGAGGTAGCCGAGGCCGAAGGTGATGAACGTGACCGGCATGTACCTGCGCAGGCCGCCGTAGCGGCGCATGTCGACCTCGTCGTTCATGCCGTGCATCACGGAGCCGGCACCGAGGAACAGCCCGGCCTTGAAGAAGCCGTGCGTCACCAGGTGCATGATCGCGAAGACGTAGCCGATGGGGCCGAGGCCCGCCGCGAGGACCATGTAGCCGATCTGCGACATGGTCGAGCCGGCCAGCGCCTTCTTGATGTCGTCCTTGGCGCAACCGACGATCGCACCGAACAGCAGCGTGACCGCGCCGACGACCGTGACGGCCAGCTGCGCGTCGGGGGCGGCGTTGAAGATCGCGCCGGAGCGGACGATCAGGTAGACGCCCGCGGTCACCATCGTCGCCGCGTGGATGAGGGCGGAGACCGGGGTCGGGCCCTCCATGGCGTCCCCGAGCCAGGACTGCAACGGCACCTGGGCGGACTTGCCGCAGGCGGCGAGCAGCAGCATCAGGCCGATCGCCGTGAGCTTGCCCTCGGAGGTGTCACCGGTGTGGCTGAGGACCGGACCGAAGGCGAAGCTGCCGAAGGTGGTGAACATCAGCATGATCGCGATCGACAGGCCCATGTCGCCGACCCGGTTCACCAGGAAGGCCTTCTTCGCGGCCGTCGCGGCGCTGGGCTTGTGCTGCCAGAAGCCGATCAGCAGGTACGAGGCGAGACCGACGCCCTCCCAGCCGACGTACAGCAGCAGGTAGTTGTCGGCGAGGACGAGCAGCAGCATCGCCGCCAGGAACAGGTTCAGATAGCCGAAGAAGCGGCGGCGGCGCTCGTCGTGCTCCATGTACCCGACCGAGTACAGGTGGATCAGCGAACCGACGCCCGTGATGAGCAGGACGAACGTCATGGACAGCTGGTCCAGGCGGAAGGTGACGTCCGCCTGGAAACCGGCCACCGGGACCCAGCTGAACAGGTGCTGCGTCAGGGTGCGGTGCTCCGCGCCCTTGCCGAGGAGGTCGGCGAAGAGGATGAGGCCGAACACGAAGGAGGCGGCCGACAGGAGCGTGCCGATCCAGTGGCCGACGCGGTCCAGGCGCCGGCCACCGACCAGAAGGACGGCCGCTCCGAGCAGGGGCGCCGCGATGAGCAGCGCGATCAGGTTCTCCACGATTCTTCCGACCCCTTACAGCTTCATCAGGCTGGCGTCGTCGACCGAGGCCGAGTGGCGGGCGCGGAACAGCGACACGATGATCGCCAGGCCCACCACGACCTCCGCGGCGGCGACGACCATCGTGAAGAAGGCGATGATCTGGCCGTCGAGGTTGCCGTGCATCCGGGAGAAGGTGACGAACGCGAGGTTGCAGGCGTTCAGCATCAGCTCGATGCACATGAAGACCACGATGGCGTTGCGCCGGATCAGGACGCCGGTCGCGCCGATCGCGAACAGCAGGGCGGCGAGGTAGAGGTAGTTGACCGGGTTCACTTCGACGCCTCCTCGGGCCGCTTGAACGTCTCCGGCTCGACCGCCCGGCGCTCCAGGCGCTCCTCCGCGCGCTGCTCCAGCGCCCGCAGGTCGTTCAGCGCCTCCGCGGACACGTCACGGATCTGCCCGCGTGCGCGCAGCGTCTTGTTGACGGTCAGCTCGGACGGGGTGCCGTCGGGCAGCAGGCCCGCGATGTCCACGGCGTTGTGCCGGGCGTAGACACCGGGGGCGGGCAGCGGCGGGAGGTGCTTCCCCTCGCGGACGCGCTGTTCGGACAGCTCGCGCTGCGTCTTGGCGCGCTCGGTGCGCTCCCGGTGGGTGAGCACCATGGCGCCGACCGCGGCCGTGATGAGCAGCGCGCCGGTGATCTCGAAGGCGAAGACGTACTTGGTGAAGAGGAGGGACGCCAGCCCCTCCACGTTGCCGTTCGCGTTCGCCCGGCCGGCGCCGTCGAACTCCTTCAGGGAGGCGTTGGCGATGCCGGCGAACAGCAGGACCCCGAAGCCGGCCCCGCACACGAGGGCCAGCCAGCGCTGGCCCTTGATGGTCTCCTTCAGGGAGTCCGCGGCCGTGACGCCGACGAGCATCACCACGAACAGGAACAGCATCATGATCGCGCCGGTGTAGACGACGATCTGCACGATCCCGAGGAAGTAGGCGCCGTTGGCGAGGTAGAACACGGCCAGGACGATCATGGTGCCGGCGAGGCACAGCGCGCTGTGCACGGCCTTCTTCATGAAGACGGTGCACAGGGCGCCGATCACCGCGACCGTGCCGAGGACCCAGAACTGGAAGGCCTCACCGGTGGAGGTGGTGTAGGCGGCGAGGTGCTGAGCGGTCATCGGCCGATCACCTTCTCCGAGGCCGGCTCGTCCTCGCCGAAGGTGGAGGCGGCCTCCTGCGGGACCTCGCCCTTGGAGACGGCCACCTGGCGGACCGTACCGGGCGCGGCCTGCGTCACCAGGCCGCGGTAGTAGTCCTGTTCGTCCGTCCCCGGGAAGATCGAGTGGGGCGTGTCGACCATGCCCTCCTCGAGACCGGCGAGCAGCTGCTCCTTGGTGTAGATGAGGTTGGCGCGGCTGGAGTCGGCCAGCTCGAACTCGTTCGTCATCGTCAGCGCGCGCGTGGGGCACGCCTCGATGCACAGCCCGCACAGGATGCAGCGGGCGTAGTTGATCTGGTAGACGCGGCCGTACCGCTCGCCCGGCGAGTAGCGCTCCTCGTCGGTGTTGTCGGCGCCCTCCACGTAGATGGCGTCGGCGGGGCAGGCCCAGGCGCACAGCTCGCAGCCGACGCACTTCTCCAGGCCGTCCGGATGGCGGTTGAGCTGGTGCCGTCCGTGGAACCGCGGAGCCGTGGTCTTCTTCTGCTCCGGGTACTGCTCGGTCAGCCGCTTCTTGAACATGGCCTTGAAGGTCACGCCGAAGCCGGCCACGGGGTTCTGGAAACCGGGCTTGGTCTGCCCGGACTCCTGAGGCTCCTCAGCCATCGGACGCCTCCTTTCCATCCGAAGATCCGTCACTGACAGTGTCCGGCCCACCACTGACAATCAGCTCCGGCTCACCCCAGCGGGGGCGGCGCCGCGGCACCGCGGGCAGCTCCTGCCCGGGCAGCGGCGGCACCGGGAACCCGCCCGCCATCGGGTCGAACGCCGGCTCCCCGTCGGCGGGCTCCTCGGCCGGCCTGCCCTTGTCGCGGAACATGTCCGCGACGAAGGAGATCAGCAGCAGGGCGAGGACACCGCCGCCCACGTAGAGGGCGATGTCGGCGAAGTCGTAGTTCTCGTTGCGCAGGGCGCGGACGGTGGCGACCAGCATCAGCCAGGTCACCGAGACCGGGATGAGCACCTTCCAGCCGAGCTTCATCAGCTGGTCGTAGCGCACGCGCGGGAGCGTGCCGCGCAGCCAGATGAAGAAGAACAGCAGCAGCTGCACCTTGATGACGAACCAGAGCAGCGGCCACCAGCCGTGGTTCGCGCCCTCCCAGAAGGAGCTGACCGGCCAGGGCGCGCGCCAGCCGCCGAGGAACAGGGTGGTCGACACGGCCGAGACCGTCACCATGTTCACGTACTCGGCGAGCATGAACATCGCGAACTTGATCGACGAGTACTCGGTGTTGAAGCCGCCGACCAGGTCGCCCTCGGACTCCGGCATGTCGAACGGGGCGCGGTTGGTCTCGCCGACCATCGTGACGATGTACAGGATGAAGGAGACCGGCAGCAGCAGGATGTACCAGCGGTCGTGCTGCTGCTCCACGATCGTGGACGTCGACATCGAGCCCGAGTAGAGGAACACGGAGGCGAACGCGGCGCCCATGGCGATCTCGTACGAGATCATCTGCGCGCAGGAGCGCAGACCGCCGAGGAGCGGATAGGTGGAGCCGGAGCTCCAGCCCGCCAGCACGATGCCGTAGATGCCGACCGAGGCGACCGCGAGGATGTAGAGCATCGCGATCGGCAGGTCGGTGAGCTGCATCGCGGTGCGGTGACCGAAGACCGAGATCTCGTTCCCGGCCGGCCCGAAGGGGATCACCGCGATCGCCATGAAGGCCGGGATGGCCGCGACGATCGGCGCGAGGACGTAGACCACCTTGTCCGCGCGCTTGACGATGAGGTCTTCCTTGAGCATCAGCTTCACGCCGTCGGCGAGCGACTGGAGCATGCCCCAGGGGCCGTGCCGGTTGGGGCCGATGCGCAGCTGCATCCAGGCGACGACCTTGCGCTCCCAGACGATGGAGAACAGGACGGTCACCATCAGGAACGCGAAGCAGAAGACCGCCTTGACGACGACCAGCCACCACGGGTCGCGGCCGAACATCGAGAGGTCTTCAGCGGCGAGGTACGGGCTCATGCCTCCACCTCCTTGGGGGCCTCTCCGGCGACTGCCGCCGGGCCGATGCGGACGAGGGAGCCGGGACGCGCCCCGGTGTCGGAGGCGACGCCGGCGCCGGCGGAGTTCAGCGGGAGCCAGACCACCCGGTCGGGCATCTCGGTGATCTGGACGGGCAGTCCCACCGTGCCGGCGGGGCCGGTGACGGTCAGGACCTCGCCGTCCGCGACGCCCGCCTCGGCGGCCGTCGCGGCGGACACGCGCGCGCGTGCGGCGTGCCGGGTTCCGGCGAGCGCCTCGTCGCCCTCCTGGAGGACGCCCTGGTCGAGCAGCAGCCGGTGCCCGGCGAGCACGGCCTCACCGGCGGCCGGGCGGGGCAGCGCGCCCGCGGTCTCCAGGGGACCGGAGGCACGGGGGCCGTCCCAGGAGCCGAGCCGGTCGATCTCCGCGCGCGTGGCGCGCAGATCCGGCAGGCCCAGCTGCCGGCGCCCGTCGGCGCCCTCGGCGCCGTCCATGGCGTCGGCGAGCATGTGCAGCACCCGCGTGTCGGTCGGCGCGAGCGGGCGGGTCATCTGATCGGGCTTGAGCGCGGCCTCGAAGAGGCGTACGCGGCCTTCCCAGTTGAGGAAGGTGCCCGCCTTCTCGGCGACCGCGGCGACCGGCAGGACGACGTCGGCGCGGGCGGTGACCTCGCTGGGCCGCAGCTCCAGCGACACCAGGAAGCCGACGTTCTCCAGCGCCTCACGCGCGCGTGCCGGGTCGGGCAGGTCGGCGACCTCCACCCCGGCGACCAGGAGCGCCGAGAGTTCGCCGGTGGCGGCGGCCTCGACGATCTGGTGGGTGTCGCGGCCGTAGCGGGCCGGGAGTTCGGCGACGCCCCAGGCCGCGGCGACCTCCTCCCGCGCGCGCGGGTCGGTCGCCGGACGGCCGCCCGGCAGCAGCGTGGGCAGCGCGCCCATCTCGACGGCGCCGCGTTCACCGGCCCGGCGCGGGATCCACACCAGTCCGGCGCCGGTCGCGGTGGCGGCGCGCAGCGCGGCGGTGAGCCCGCCCGCGACACCGGCCAGCCGCTCTCCCACGACGATGACGGCGCCCTCGGCGCGCAGGGCCTCGGCGGCGAGCGTGCCGGGCTCCTCCAGGCCGACGCCGCTCGCGAGCGCGTCCAGCCACTCCGTCTCGGTGCCCGGAGCGGCCGGCAGCAGCGTGCCGCCCGCCTTCTCCAGGCCCCGGGTGGCGTGCGTGGCCAGCGAGAACACCCGCTGCTTGCGCTTGCGCCAGGCCTTGCGCAGCCGCAGGAAGACGCCGGGCGCCTCCTCCTCCGATTCGAAGCCCACCAGCAGGACGGCGGGCGCCTTCTCCAGGGAGGTGTACGTGACGCCCGTACCCCCGCGGGACCCCTGGAGGTCCCGGCCCCGGCCGGCCACAAAGGCGGCCAGGAAGTCGGCCTCCTCGCCGCTGTGCACGCGCGCGCGGAAGTCGATGTCGTTGGTGTCGAGCACCACGCGCGCGAACTTGCTGTACGCGTAGGCGTCCTCGACGGTCAGCCGGCCGCCGATGAGGACACCGGCCCGGGAGCGGGCGGCGCCCAGACCGCGCGCCGCCGCCTCCAGTGCCTCGGGCCAGGAGGCGGGCTCCAGGACACCGTCGGCGTTGCGCACCAGCGGCGTGTCGAGGCGGTCCTTCGTCTGCGCGTACCGGAACGCGAAGCGTCCCTTGTCGCAGATCCACTCCTCGTTGACCTCGGGGTCGTAGGCGGCGAGCCGTCGCATGACCTTGCCGCGCCGGTGGTCGGTGCGGGTGGCGCAGCCGCCGGAGCAGTGCTCGCACACCGACGGGGAGGAGACGAGGTCGAAGGGGCGGGAGCGGAACCGGTAGGCGGCCGAGGTGAGCGCGCCGACCGGGCAGATCTGGATGGTGTTGCCGGAGAAGTACGACTCGAACGGGTCGCCCTCGCCGGTGCCGACCTGCTGGAGCGCGCCCCGCTCGACCAGTTCGATCATGGGGTCGCCCGCGATCTGGTTGGAGAAGCGGGTGCAGCGGGCGCACAGCACGCACCGCTCGCGGTCGAGCAGCACCTGGGTGGAGATCGGTACGGGCTTCTCGTAGGTCCGCTTCTTGCCGTCGAAGCGGGACTCGGCGTTGCCGTGCGACATCGCCTGGTTCTGCAGCGGGCACTCGCCGCCCTTGTCGCAGACCGGGCAGTCCAGCGGGTGGTTGATGAGCAGCAGCTCCATCACACCGTGCTGGGCCTTCTCGGCGACCGGCGAGGTGAGCTGGGTCTTCACGACCATGCCGTCCGTGCAGGTGATCGTGCAGGACGCCATCGGCTTGCGCTGGCCCTCGACCTCGACGATGCACTGCCGGCAGGCGCCGGCCGGGTCCAGCAGGGGGTGGTCGCAGAAACGCGGGATCTCGATGCCGAGCTGCTCGGCGGCACGGATGACCAGGGTGCCCTTGGGCACGCTGATCTCGATGCCGTCGATCGTCAGCGTGACGAGGTCCTCCGGCGGGACCGCCGCCTCTCCCCCACCCGCGGGAGCACTGGTGGTCACGGTCATGCGTTCACCTCCGGGCGGTCCGCCCAGGCCGTCGACTTGGCCGGGTCGAAGGGGCAGCCCCGGCCCGTGATGTGCTGCTCGTACTCCTCGCGGAAGTACTTCAGCGAGGAGAAGATCGGGGACGCGGCGCCGTCGCCGAGGGCGCAGAAGGACTTGCCGTTGATGTTGTCGGCGATGTCGTTGAGCTTGTCGAGGTCGGACATCACGCCCTTGCCGGCCTCGATGTCCCGCAGCAACTGCACCAGCCAGTACGTCCCTTCCCGGCAGGGCGTGCACTTGCCGCAGGACTCGTGGGCGTAGAACTCGGTCCAGCGGGTCACCGCCCGCACCACGCAGGTCGTCTCGTCGAAGCACTGCAGCGCCTTGGTGCCGAGCATGGAGCCGGCGGCGCCGACGCCCTCGTAGTCGAGGGGGACGTCGAGGTGCTCGTCGGTGAACATCGGTGTGGAGGAGCCGCCCGGCGTCCAGAACTTCAGGCGGTGGCCCGGCCGCATGCCGCCGCTCATGTCGAGGAGCTGGCGCAGCGTGATGCCGAGCGGGGCCTCGTACTGGCCGGGGCTCGCGACGTGGCCGCTGAGCGAGTAGAGCGTGAAGCCCGGGGACTTCTCGCTGCCCATCGCCCTGAACCAGTCCTTGCCGTTTTTCAGGATGGCGGGAACCGACGCGATCGACTCGACGTTGTTCACCACAGTGGGACAGGCGTAGAGGCCTTCCACCGCAGGGAAGGGGGGACGGAGCCGCGGTTGACCACGGCGGCCTTCGAGCGAGTCGAGCAGTGCGGTCTCCTCGCCGCAGATGTACGCGCCGGCGCCGGCGTGCACGGTGAGGGTCAGGTCGAGCCCGCTGCCCAGGATGTTCTCGCCGAGGTAGCCCGCCGCGTAGGCCTCGTGCACGGCCTCGTGCAACCGCCGCAGGACGGGGACGACTTCACCCCGCAGATAGATGAAGGCATGCGACGACCTGATGGCGTAGCACGCGATCACGATGCCCTCGATGAGGCTGTGCGGGTTCGCGAAGAGGAGCGGGATGTCCTTGCAGGTGCCCGGTTCCGACTCGTCGGCGTTGACAACAAGATAGTGCGGTTTCCCATCACCCTGAGGGATGAACTGCCACTTCATCCCGGTCGGGAATCCCGCGCCGCCGCGGCCCCGCAGCCCGGAGTCCTTGACGTACGCGATCAGGTCGTCCGGTGACATGGCGAGGGCCTTGCGGAGTCCCTCGTACCCCTCGTGCCTCCGGTAGACGTCCAGAGTCCATGACCGGTCCTCGTCCCAGAAGGCAGACAGCACGGGTGCGAGCAGCTTCTCGGGGCTCGGGTCCTTGACCTCGGATACCACGGTCATCACTCCCCCTCCTCTGCGGTGGGCCCCGCGGGGTGGGCAGGGTCGGAGGCCGATGTGTCCTGCGGCGCGTCGTGGGAGCTGAGGTGCTCGGCCGGCGACGGCTCGTGCACCCGGTCCTGCGATTCCTCGTGCGGACCTCCGCGCGGATGGACCACGCGCGCGGGTGCGGTCTCCCCCTTGGCCAGGCGGAGGCCCACCAGCGACGCGGGTCCCGCACTGCCGCCCTCCTCGACGGCCCCGGGCCGCTCGTCGGGGAAGCCGGCCAGGATCCGCGCGGTCTCCTTGAAGGTGCACAGGCGCGCCCCGCGCGTGGGCTGCACGGGGCGCCCCGCCCGCAGGTCGTCGACGAGGTGCTTGGCGCTCGCCGGGGTCTGGTTGTCGAAGAACTCCCAGTTGACCATCACGACCGGCGCGAAGTCGCAGGCCGCGTTGCACTCGATGTGCTCCAGGGTGACCTTGCCGTCGTCGGTGGTCTCGCCGTTGCCGACGCCCAGGTGCTCCTGGAGGGTCTCGAAGATCGCGTCACCGCCCATGACCGCGCACAGCGTGTTGGTGCAGACGCCGACCTGGTAGTCGCCGGACGGCTTGCGCCGGTACATCGTGTAGAAGGTGGCGACGGCGGTGACCTCGGCCGTGGTCAGACCCAGCATGTCCGCGCAGAACCGCATGCCGGTGCGCGTGACGTGGCCCTCCTCCGACTGCACGAGGTGGAGCAGCGGCAGCAGGGCGGACCGGGAGTCCGGGTAGCGCGCGATCACTTCGCGCGCGTCCGCCTCCAGCCGGGCCCGGACGTCGTCCGGGTAGGCGGGCGCGGGCAGTTCGGGCATGCCCAGGCTGACGCCCCGCTCGGAAGAAGAGGTGGTCACCGGTCGACGCCTCCCATCACGGGGTCGATGGACGCGACGGCGACGATGACGTCGGCGACCTGGCCGCCCTCGCACATCGCCGCCATGGCCTGAAGGTTGGTGAAGGACGGGTCGCGGAAGTGGACCCGGTAGGGGCGGGTGCCGCCGTCGGACACCGCGTGCACCCCGAGTTCGCCCTTGGGCGACTCGACGGCCGTGTACGCCTGTCCCGGCGGGACGCGGAAGCCCTCGGTGACCAGCTTGAAGTGGTGGATCAGGGCCTCCATGGAGGTGCCCATGATCTTCTTGATGTGGTCGAGGGAGTTGCCGAGTCCGTCCGGTCCGAGGGCGAGCTGGGCCGGCCAGGCGATCTTCTTGTCGGCGACCATGACCGGGCCGGGCTGGAGCCGGTCCAGGCACTGCTCGACGATCCCGAGCGACTGGCTCATCTCCTCCAGGCGGATGAGGAAGCGGCCGTAGGCGTCGCAGGTGTCGGCGGTCGGGACGTCGAAGTCGTACGTCTCGTAGCCGCAGTACGGCTGGGCCTTGCGCAGGTCGTGCGGCAGGCCGGTGGCGCGCAGGATCGGGCCGGTCGCGCCGAGGGCCATGCAGCCGGCCAGGTCGAGGTAGCCGACGTCCTGCATGCGGGCCTTGAAGATGGGGTTCCCGGTGGCGAGCTTGTCGTACTCCGGGAGGTTCTTCCTCATCTTCTTCACGAACTCGCGGATCTGGTCCACCGCGCCGGGCGGCAGGTCCTGGGCGAGTCCGCCGGGCCGGATGTACGCGTGGTTCATGCGCAGGCCCGTGACCAGCTCGTAGATGTCGAGAATCATTTCACGATCACGGAATCCGTAGATCATGATCGTGGTGGCGCCCAGCTCCATGCCGCCGGTGGCGATGCACACCAGGTGGGAGGACAGCCGGTTCAGCTCCATCAGGAGCACCCGGATGATCTTGGCGCGCTCGGTGATCTGGTCCTCGATGCCGAGGAGCTTCTCGACGGCGAGGCAGTAGGCGGTCTCGTTGAAGAAGGACGTCAGGTAGTCCATGCGCGTCACGAACGTGGTGCCCTGCGTCCACGTGCGGTACTCGAGGTTCTTCTCGATGCCGGTGTGGAGGTAGCCGATGCCGCAGCGGGCCTCGGTGACCGTCTCGCCCTCGATCTCCAGGATCAGGCGGAGCACCCCGTGGGTGGACGGGTGCTGGGGACCCATGTTGACGACGATGCGCTCGTCGTCGGCGCGGGCCGCGGACTGGACGACCTCGTCCCAGTCGCCACCGGTGACCGTGTAGACGGTGCCCTCGGTGGTCTCGCGCGCGGACGCGGCCGACGCGGCGGATGCTGACTGCGTGCTCACGAGTACGACCTCCGCTGGTCCGGAGCCGGGATCTGGGCGCCCTTGTACTCGACGGGGATGCCGCCGAGGGGGTAGTCCTTGCGCTGCGGGTGGCCCTGCCAGTCGTCCGGCATCATGATCCGCGTCAGGGCCGGGTGACCGTCGAAGACGATGCCGAAGAAGTCGTAGGTCTCGCGCTCGTGCCAGTCGTTCGTCGGGTAGACGGGGACCAGCGACGGGATGCGCGGATCGCTGTCGGGCGCGCTGACTTCGAGGCGGATCAGCCGGTTGTGGGTGATCGAGCGCAGGTGGTAGACGGCGTGCAGCTCGCGGCCCTTGTCGTGCGGGTAGTGGACGCCGCTGACGCCGGTGCACAGCTCGAAACGCAGGGCCGGGTCGTCGCGCAGGGTGCGGGCGACTCGGACCAGGTGCTCGCGTTCGATGTGGAAGGTCAGCTCGCCGCGGTCGACGACCGTCTTCTCGATGGCGTTCCCCGGCAGGAGTCCCTGCTCCTCCAGGGCGCCCTCCAGCTCGTCGGCGACCTCGTCGAACCAGCCGCCGTAGGGGCGGGTGGCCGGTCCCGGGAGTCGGACCGAGCGGACCAGGCCGCCGTAGCCTGAGGTGTCGCCGCCGTTGTCGGCGCCGAACATGCCGCGCTGCACGCGGATCTCCTCGCCGCCCTGGCCGCGCTGGCCGGGGAGGTTGGAGGCGGAGAGGTCCTTCTCGGGGTTGACCCCGTTCGCGGAGCCGTTCACCCCGTTCGCGGGGCCGTTCGCCCCGTGGTTCCCCTGGGTGCCGTTCGCGTCGCTCACCGCAGCAGCCCCTTCATCTCGATCGTGGGCAGGGCCTTGAGCGCCGCCTCCTCCGCCTCGCGGGCCGCCTCCTCGGCGTTCACGCCGAGCTTGGAGGACTGGATCTTCTGGTGGAGCTTGAGGATCGCGTCCATCAGCATCTCGGGGCGGGGCGGGCAGCCCGGCAGGTAGATGTCGACCGGGACGATGTGGTCGACGCCCTGGACGATCGCGTAGTTGTTGAACATGCCGCCGGAGGAGGCGCAGACGCCCATGGAGATCACCCACTTGGGGCTGGGCATCTGGTCGTAGACCTGCCTCAGGACGGGCGCCATCTTCTGGCTGACCCGGCCGGCGACGATCATCAGGTCCGCCTGGCGCGGTGAGCCGCGGAAGACCTCCATGCCGAAGCGGGCCAGGTCGTAGCGGCCGGCGCCCGTGGTCATCATCTCGATGGCACAGCAGGCGAGGCCGAAGGTGGCCGGGAAGACGGACGCCTTGCGCACCCAGCCCGCGGCCTGCTCGACGGTGGTCAGCAGGAAGCCGCTCGGCAGCTTTTCTTCGAGTCCCATGTCGTTAAAGGCCCCTCAGTCCCATTCCAGGCCGCCGCGCCGCCATACGTACGCGTACGCGACGAAGACGGTGAGCACGAAGAGCAGCATCTCCACGAGCCCGAAGATCCCCAGGGAGTCGAAGGTGACGGCCCAGGGGTAGAGGAAGACGATCTCGATGTCGAAGACGATGAAGAGCATCGCCGTCAGGTAGTACTTGATGGGGAAGCGCCCGCCGCCGGCCGGCGTGGGGGTCGGCTCGATGCCGCACTCGTAGGCTTCGAGTTTCGCGCGGTTGTACCGCTTCGGACCGATCAGCGTGGCCATGACCACGGAGAAGATCGCAAAGCCTGCCCCGAGGGCTCCCAGTACGAGGATGGGCGCATACGCGTTCACCGCTCCTCGCTCCTCTCAGTCGGCACTGACTGCTGGCGGTTGCACTGGGCTCACATCCGCCTCACCGGTCCCACGAACCCCGCTGGCCCCGGCGAAGATCGCGAACATGTGAAGCAGGTCACAAGCCCAACTGCCTCGCATCTTATGCCTGCCGCTCTGTGATCTGCGACACGGGGTATTGCACAAGCTTTGTGATCTCCACCACCTGACGAAGGATCATGAAGTCGGATGATGAGTGATCTTCATACCCGAAGCGTTCAGTTGATCACCAGAAGTGACAATCTCGCACGTCGTCGCAGGCCGGAGGGTGCGTCTCCATATCAAGAGACTTCCGATGCATGCAAATTGGCGATGGACGCGATGGCCTGATAGTGGGACGCGTTCACACCTCGGAGGGAGGCCGGGGCGGGATGTGGACGGCGTTCGGGCGCGTGCACGCGTTCACGAGCCGGGCGGGCGTCGGACGCCGCCGTTCCGGTAATCGTTCCGTGACGTCCGCCACATTCATGAGAGGCGTCTGAGAACCGGGCTTGGCCAACGAACCCAACCAGTGGTAAGCGGGGGGCAATTCGGACTTAATGATCAAAGACCGTGATCAAGGGCTTGATCACGGGCGTCCACAATGTCCGTTACGGCGTCAATAAAGAGCGACACGCCCGGGTTTCCAGGTCTCGATTGAACAACTGTGGCGCAGCACACGTTTCTTGAAGATATGAAGGAGCCCCTGGTACCGGTTGTTCCCATGTCCCACACCGCTCACATACGCAGCCACCGGAAGCCCCGCCGCAGCGCGTCGACCCTCGCGATGCGGGCCGGAGTTGCCGGTGGCGTCCTCGGCACCCTGGCAGTCGCCGGGGCGTCCGGCTCGGCGAACGCTGCCGAGCCGGTGACGCAGACCCTCGAACTGCCCACCCTGACGGCCGACCTGGCCGCCCAGGCGGCCCAGTCCGCGGACGCCACCGAGCAGGCCGCGGCGAACTACCAGCTGCAGGCCGAGCGTGACGCGGCTGCCGCGAAGGCCGCGAAGCAGGCCAAGGCGGACCTCGCCGACGCCAAGAAGAAGGCGGCGGAGGCCAAGAAGAAGGCCCAGGAGGACGCCCGCAAGGAGGCCGCCGCCCGCGCCTCCCGCACCGCGGAGCGGACCACGCTCTCCGCCACGGCGGACGCCGGCTCCACCGCCACGTCCACCACCACTACCACCAGCACCAGCACCAGCACCAGCACGTCCCCGGCCACCGGTTCGGCCGCGGCCGTCATCAGCTTCGTCAAGGCGCAGGTCGGCAAGGCGTACGTCTCCGGCGCCACCGGCCCCTCCGCCTACGACTGCTCCGGCCTGGTGCAGACGGCCTTCAAGCAGGTCGGCATCAGCCTGCCGCGCGTCTCCCAGGACCAGTCGACGGCCGGCACCCAGGTCTCGCTGAGCAACCTCCAGCCGGGCGACATCCTGTACTGGGGCAGCGCGGGTTCCGCGTACCACGTCGCGGTGTACGTCGGCGACGGCATGTTCGTGGGCGCGCAGAACCCCTCCACCGGTGTCGTGGAGCGCCCGCTGTCGTACGACCCGCCCACCGGTGCCGTGCGGGTGCTCTGAGCGCACTCGGCACCTCTCGCACGCGTAGGGCCGCAGCCACTCGGGGGCAGCGGCCCTTGCGGCGTCCCCGCAGCGCCGCGCGCCGTCTCGGGAACGCCGCGCGCCGCGCCTGACGCGCCCCGCCTCGTCCCCGCCCCGCCTCGTCCCTGACGCGCTCCGCTCGGGCCGCCGTCCGGTGGTCCGCCGCCGAGGGCGCCGGACTGGCGGCACATCAGGCCAGGTGGATCTGCGGCTGTTCGCGTACGACTGCCCCGATGAAGGCGGAGTCCGACATGTCGGGCACATCGTCAATCCGGTGCTCCGAACGCCCACGACCGGGTGACGGCTGCCGGACGAGGGCGAGGGGTGCCTGCCGGTGCCGGGTTCCGCGGCAGACGGCGGACCGGCGGGACGCGGTGTGCGCCCGCCGGGCCGCCAACGCCGCGGCTCAGCGCCCGGTCACGCCTTCGGGGCCACCTTGCTCAGGCCGTTGATGATGCGGTCCATCGCGTCCCCGCCCGTGGGGTCGGTGAGGTTCGCCAGCAGCTTCAGGGTGAACTTCATCAGCAGCGGGTGGGTCAGACCGCGCTGGGCGGCGATCTGCATGACCTTCGGGTTGCCGATGAGCTTCACGAAGGCGCGGCCGAGCGTGTAGTAGCCGCCGTAGGTGTCCTTGAGGACGCGCGGGTAGCGCTGGAGGGCGATCTCGCGCTGGGCGGGCGTCGCGCGCGCGTGGGCCTGCACGATGACGTCGGCGGCGATCTGGCCGGACTCCATGGCGTAGGCGATGCCCTCGCCGTTGAAGGGGTTCACCAGGCCGCCGGCGTCGCCGACGAGCAGCAGCCCGCGCGTGTAGTGCGGCTGGCGGTTGAAGGCCATGGGCAGGGCGGCGCCGCGGATCGGGCCGGTCATGTTCTCCGGGGTGTAGCCCCAGTCCTCCGGCATGGAGGCGCACCACGCCTTGAGGATCTCGCGCCAGTCCAGCTCCTTGAAGGAGGCGGAGGTGTTGAGCACGCCGAGGCCCACGTTCGACGTGCCGTCGCCCATGCCGAAGATCCAGCCGTAGCCGGGCAGCAGGCGGTCCTGGGGGCCGCGGCGGTCCCACAGTTCCAGCCAGGACTCCAGGTAGTCGTCGTCGTGGCGGGGCGAGGTGAAGTAGGTGCGCACGGCCACGCCCATCGGGCGGTCCTCGCGGCGGTGCAGGCCCATCGCCAGGGAGAGGCGGGTGGAGTTGCCGTCGGCGGCGACGACGAGCGGCGCGTGGAAGGTGACCTCGCGCTTCTCCTCGCCGAGCTTGGCGGTGACGCCGGTGATGCGGCCGGTGCGGTCGTCGAGGACCGGGCCGCTGACGTTGCAGCGCTCGTACAGCCGGGCGCCGGCCTTCTGGGCGTTGCGGGCGAGCTGCTCGTCGAAGTCGTCGCGCTTGCGGACCAGGCCGTAGTTCGGATAGGCGGCGAGGTCGGGCCAGTCGAGCTGGAGGCGGGAGCCGCCGCCGATGATGCGCAGGCCCTTGTTGCGCAGCCAGCCGGCCTCCTCGGAGATGTCGATGCCCATGGCGACGAGCTGCTTGACCGCGCGCGGGGTGAGGCCGTCGCCGCACACCTTCTCGCGGGGGAACTCGGTCTTCTCCAGGAGCAGGACGTCGAGACCGGCCTTGGCGAGGTGGTACGCGGTCGTGGAGCCGGCTGGCCCCGCGCCCACGACGATCACATCGGCGGTGTGGTCGGAGAGGGGCTCGGTCACGGCGGGATCTCCCCAAGGTTTCGAAATCTGAGTGCCGACCGGCACTGGACATGGGCAGTCTATTCAGCGGACTTGATCGACCGGCTGAAGGGCTGCCCTGTGAAGCGACCTCTCCCCGCGGTACGGCTGCGCGTCCCCACGCACGAGGACGCGGTCGCCTGGCACCGGGTCTTCGCCGACCCGGAGGTGATGGAGTTCCACGGCGGCAGGCCGGCGGGGCTGTCGGTGTACGAGGAACTGACCGCGCGCCAGCGGCGGCACGACGCGGAGCACGGCTTCTGCCTGTGGACCCTGCTGGACGAGTCCGGCGAGGTCATGGGCTTCACCGGCGCGCAGCCGTGGCGCCCGGACTGGGGCCCGGTCGGCGCGATCGAGATCGGCTGGCGGCTCGGGCGGGCGCACTGGGGCAAGGGGTACGCCACCGCGGCGGCGCGGGAGACGCTGCGGCGGGTGCGGGAGGCCGGGGTGCCGGAGGTGGTGGCGATGGTCCGGCAGGGCAACGAGCGGTCGATCGCGGTGACCCGGCGGCTCGGCATGGAGCGGGCGGAGACCTACCCGCACCCGACGCTGGACGAGCCGGCCCTGTGCTTCCGGCTCCGCTTCCGTCACTCAGAGTAGTAATCTGTCACGGAAAGGTACCGGCGCCTTCCGGGCGGACCGGGTGAGCGTTACCCTTCCAGTACCGCTGGGGGTGACATCTGTGCGTATAACACCCAAAACACCCGAAGTGCGCGTCCCTCGTCTGGTCGGTCTCATGGCCGTGGACGCGCGCGAGACGGCCAGGGCGCGGGGTCTGCTCCTCAACGCGCCGGACCGCCCGGAGTTCCACCGCACCGTGGTCGACTACGTCGTACGCCAGTACCCGCAGCCCGGCGCCGAGGTGCCGCCGGACTCGATGGTCTACGTGTGGTTCGACTTCGGTGAGGGAGAGGGCGGCGGAGGCGTGCGGGAACCGCGCGTTCCGCGGCCACCGACGGGCGGACTGCGACGGGAGCTGGAACAGCCGGGCGACCCGTACGCGGTAGCCGGGTTCGGCTCCTCCTGAGACTCCCCGCCTCCCGGAAGCCCGCTACTCCTTGAAGCCCCGGTGCAGCGCGACCACCCCGCCGGTGAGGTCGCGCCACGCCACCTTGGACCAGCCCGCCCCGCGCAGCCGTTCGGCGAGCGCGGGCTGGTCGGGCCAGGCGCGGATGGACTCGGCGAGGTAGACGTACGCGTCCGGGCTGGAGGAGACCGCGCGCGCGACCGACGGCAGCGCCCGCATCAGGTACTCGGTGTAGACGGTGCGGAACGGCGCCCACGTCGGATGGGAGAACTCGCAGATCACCACGCGTCCGCCGGGCCGGGTGACCCGGTGCATCTCGCGCAGCGCCGCGTCCGTGTCCTGGACGTTGCGCAGCCCGAAGGAGATCGTCACCGCGTCGAAGGTGTCGTCCTTGAAGGGCAGCCTCGTCGCGTCGCCCGCCGTGAACGGCAGCCAGGTGTGCTTCTTCTTGCCGACCTGGAGCATGCCGAGGGAGAAGTCGCAGGGGACGACGTACGCGCCGGTCCGCGCGAAGGGCAGCGAGGAGGTGGCCGTGCCGGCGGCGAGGTCCAGGACCTTCTGCGCGGGGCGCGCGTCGACCGCCTTCGCCACCTCCTTGCGCCAGCGCCGGTCCTGGCCGAGCGACAACACGTCGTTCGTCAGGTCGTACCGTTCCGCCACGTCGTCGAACATCGAGGCGACTTCGTGTGGCTGCTTGTTCAGGGAAGCGCGGGTCACCCGCCCATTCTTGCAGCCCGCCCTCCCGGCAGGAGCGTCGGCTTCTTGCGGGCCGCCACGTCCTCCACCCACCCGCACGCCAGCACGAAGAAGGCGATCAGCACCCAGCCGACACCGAACAGGAACCACTGGCTGTCCAGCGGCAGGTAGGTCTCGAAGGCCGGTACGTTCCAGAGCCGGTCGATCAGCGGGACGGCCAGCACCAGCGCGATCTCGTGCCAGAGGTAGATCGTCACCGCGCGGGCGTTGAACACGGTGACCGCGCGGTCCAGGCGCCGGAACCGGGTCAGCCCGGCGAGGTCGATCCGCAGGCGCGCCTTCGCCCACATCAGCAGCGTCACGAAGCCGGCCGACCAGAAGGCCTGCGCGAGGGGGTTCTCGTCCAGGTCGTACGTCCCGAACTCGGCCTGGTGCCCGAAGGCGTACCAGGCGCCGTAGCCGAGGGCCGCGAGCGACAGGACGGCCACCGGGACCGGCTTGGCCCGCTGGAGCACACCGTCGCGGTGGGCGAAGCCCAGCAGCCAGCAGAAGAGGTACGTCGACAGGTCCCACAGGGCGCTGCCCAGCCGGTTGTCCGGGCCCGCCCAGCAGAAGTCCAGCACCAGGACCGGCGCCAGGGACAGCAGCAGGACGGGGACCGGGGCGAGCCGGAAGACCCGCAGCAGCAGCGGGGAGAGCAGCACGAACCAGAGGTAGGTGCGCAGGTACCAGAGGATCTCCCAGGCCTGCTCGCCCCACGCGCTGCCCGGCGGGTCGCCGAGCGGGACGACCCAGAAGACGATCTGCCGGCCCGGCATCCAGCCGTGGACCAGCATCGCGAGCACCACGAAGAAGCCCCAGAACCAGAACGGGGGCAGCAGCCGTCTGAGCCGGCTCCCGAGGACCTTGGGGGCCGGGCGTTCCAGGGACTTCGCCATCAGGGTCCCGGCCAGGGCGAACATGACGCCCATGGAGGGGAACACCAGGCCGCACCAGGCCCACCCGAAGGTGTGGTAGGTCACCACCCGGATCAGCGCCAGGGCCCTGAGCGTGTCGAAGTAGCGGTCGCGCCCGGCGGGGCCGGGTCCGGACGGCCGTACGGCGGGAACGGCCGCGGTCCTGCTGTGCGCTCCCATCTCAGCCCGCCTCCGCCGGTGTGCCGACCTCGCCCGTCCGCTTCAGCTTCTGCCAGCGCAGGCGGCCGCCGGTGAGCGCGGTGACGCAGGAGTGGATGAGGACGAGGTACATCATCTGGCGGTAGGCCAGTTGTTGCAGGGGCATCATCAGCAGGTAGCGGTACTTCTCGCGGTCGAGGCGGAAGGCGTAGGCCGCGCACAGGAGCTGGACGCCGAGGACCGCCAGCCAGGCGAGCAGGGCCGCCCGGAAGTCGACGAAGATCATCGAGTAGACGGTGAAGACGTCGATGAGCGGGGCGAAGAGCGGCGTGACCACCTGGAAGATCACCACCAGGGGCATGCCGACCCGGCCGAAGCGGCCCGAGGGCCCCCGGTCCGTCAGGGACTTGCGGTGCTTCCACAGGGCCTGCATGGTGCCGTACGACCAGCGGTAGCGCTGGGACCAGAGCTGCTTGAGCGAGCCGGGCGCCTCCGTCCAGGCCCGGGCGTGCTCCTGGTAGACGACCCGCCAGCCCGCGCGGTGCATGGCGATGGTGATGTCGGTGTCCTCGGCGAGGGTGTCCTCGCTCATGCCGCCGGCCGCCAGCACGGCGTCCCGGCGGAACGCGCCGATCGCGCCCGGGATGGTGGGCATGCAGCGCAGCAGGTCGTACATGCGCCGGTCGAGGTTGAAGCCCATCACGTACTCGATGTGCTGCCAGGCCCCGATCACGGTGGTGCGGTTGCCGACCTTGGCGTTGCCGGCGACCGCGCCGACGGACGGGTCGGCGAACGGCTGCACCAGTTGCCGCACGGTGTCCGGTTCGAAGACCGTGTCGCCGTCCATCATGACGACGATGTCGTACGACGCGTTGCGCACGCCGTTGTTCAGCGCGGCCGGTTTGCCGGCGTTCTCCTGGCGGATCACCCGGACGTTCGTCATGCCGAGCGACTCGGCCGCGTCGCGCGCGATCCGCGAGGTGCCGTCGGTCGAGCCGTCGTCCACCACGATGATCTCGATCGGGTGGGTGCTGCGCGCCAGCGACCGGAGGGTGTTGGCGATGCACTCCTTCTCGTTGTACGCCGGGACGACCACGCTCACCGGACCGGTGACCGCGGGACCCCAGCCGAACCGGCGTCTGTTGCGCTGCCGGTGGTGGCGGCGGGCGAGGACCAGCATCATCCCGAAGCGGCCCAGCACGGCCACCCCGACGATCGCCAGCCCGACCGACAGCGTGGGCACGGTCCACTCGGCGACGGCCACGGCCGCGATGAGGGCCTTGCCCTCGTAGAGGGTCGGTCCGGTGGCCCGGTGGTGGGCGGCCTGGAGGCGGAGGCCGGCCGGCGTGCCGCCGGCCGCCGTCTGCCGGTCCGCCGCGCGCGGGCGCTCCATGACCCCGCTGATGGTGGTGAAGGTGTAGCCCTTCGCCTTCATCTTCTCGATGTACTCCGGCAGCGCCGCGATCGTCTGCGAGCGTTCGCCGCCCGCGTCGTGGAAGAGCACCGAGGCGCCCCGGGTGCCCTTCGGGGTGGCCCACTTCACGATGTCGGAGACGCCCGGCCGCTTCCAGTCGTCGCTGTCGGTGTCCACGAAGACGCTGGTGTAGCCGTCCTTGCCGAGCCTCTCGTAGACGGGCCAGCTGTAGTCGTCGATGGCGTCCGTCTCGGAGGAGTACGGCGCCCGGAACAGGGTCGTGGTGATGCCGGCCGCACCGGCGAGGGCGAGCTGTGTCTGCTCCATCTCGCGGTCGACGCGGGACGCGGACTGGTACGACAGGTCGACGTGCGTGAAGGTGTGCACGCCGACCTCGTTGCCCTGCTCGACCATCGTCCGCACGATGCCCGGGTAGCGCGACACCATCGAGCCCACCAGGAAGAACGTGCCGGGGACGTCGTACTTGCGCAGGATCTCGAGGACCTGGGGCGTCCAGGTCGGGTTCGGGCCGTCGTCGAAGGTGAGGGCGATGGTCTTGGCGGGGACGGAGACCGTGGTGGCCTGGCCGCCGCGGAAGGTGAGGATCGGGCCGCCGTCGAGGATCGTGTCCGGGACCTCGCTGGAGTCGGCTCCGCTGCGCACGCGCTGGTCGCCGCCGACCTCGGCGCGCAGGTACCCGTCGAGCAGCATCACGCAGGTCAGCGCGAGCAGGAGCAGGAGGGCGAGGATGACGCGGGGGCGTTGCAGCGCCGCGGCCCGGCCTGCCGCGCGCTCGATGCGGGTGGGCGCGCGCCTGCGGCGCCGGGAGGACGTCGGAGTGGTCATGACTGCCGCTGCGCTCCGCTCAGTTGGCGCCCGCGGACGCGGATGCGGAGGCGGACGGGGTCGTGGACGCGGTGGGTGAGGCCGTCGGCCGGACGGTGTCCGGCAGGTCCGCCTGGCGGCCGATGCCGCCCTCGGGCCGTATCCCGCCGGGTGCCCGGCCGTCTTCGGCACGCGCGCCGAAGGGCAGCAGGGACGACGGGTTCAG
This sequence comes from Streptomyces sp. NPDC047841, assembly GCF_040704085.1. Taxonomy (NCBI): domain Bacteria; kingdom Bacillati; phylum Actinomycetota; class Actinomycetes; order Kitasatosporales; family Streptomycetaceae; genus Streptomyces; species Streptomyces sp. NPDC047841. Next base: position 54,531 of record NZ_JBEYRP010000002.1, on the reverse strand, counting down.
CGAGGTGCCCCAGCCCATGAACGCGGCGGCGAGCACGCCCGCGTAGGCGAGGCAGACGGCGCCGAGGAACAGGCCGAGGCGGCGCAGCACCTTCGACCGGCGTCCGGTGGTGTCAACGAACACGGGTCCCTCGGTGGACCCGTTGCCATGTGTGCGGCGACGACCGCGCCCGGCGGCGCAAGTTTCGATGGCGGGTTCGGATTGCATTCCCCGGATATTAGAGAGGCTTTATGTGTCCTTTTCTCTGGAATTCTTGTGAGCCACCCGAGATCCTTGTGAGCCGCCCATGAAGGCGCCGTGAACCTGTCGGCGGGCTGAGAGAACGCACGGAATGCACACCCCGGTGTGAGAGATTTCCTTCCATGAGGAGTCCACTGAGGCCGATGGCCGGGGCCGGCTGCGCGGTCGCGCTCGCGGTGACGGGTTGTTCCGCCGGGGCCACGAGCGCACCGCACGCCGCCGCCTCCAGCACCGCCGCCGCCCCCACGACCAGCACCGTCTACGCCCCCTACGTCAGCGCCACCGAGGCCGCGGCCACCGACTCCGCCGGGTCCCCGGCGACGTACAACCTCGCCTTCGTGATCTCCGGTGGCAGTGGCTGTACGCCACAGTGGAACGGCACCGAGGCGATCACCGATTCCGCCGTGACGTCCCGGATATCCGCGCTGAGGAAAACCGGCGCCGATGTCCGTGTTTCGTTCGGCGGCGCCTCCGGAAAGGAGTTGGCCGCCGTCTGCGACAGCGTTTCGGAACTCGCCGCCGCGTATGGAAAGGCGCTGGACGCGGCCGGCTCCAGCGCGGCCGACTTCGACATCGAGGGAGACGAACTGACGAACTCCGCCTCCGTCGGCCTGCGTTCGCGGGCGATAGCGCGGCTGCAGGAGGAACGACCGGACCTGAAGGTCTCCTTCACCCTCCCGGTGATGCCCTCGGGGCTCGACGCGGACGGCCTCGCGCTGCTGGAGTCCGCGAACACGTACGACGTCCAGGTCTCCACGGTCGATCTCATGACCATGAACTACGGCGAGTCGTACGACGGTGACATGGGGGACTACGCCGTGACGTCCGCGACGGCCGCGCACGCCCAGCTGAAGAAGGTGTTCGGGCTGTCGGACGCGGCCGCCTGGCGGGGCATGGCGCTGACCTCCATGATCGGCGTCAACGACGTGGCCGGGGAGACGTTCACGCTGTCCGACGCGGACCAGGTGCGGACGTTCGCGGAGCGGAAGGGGCTCGCCTGGGTGTCGATGTGGTCGGCGTTCCGGGACCGGCCGTGTACCAAGGGGCGGTCCGGGCAGGACGACGCGGCCACGGACTGCAGCGGGGTGAGCCAGACGTCCGGTGCCTTCGCGCGCCGCTTCTCCGGCTGAGCGGACCGCCTCTCCGGCCCGGCGGACCGCCGCGGCTGCTCAGCGGCGGCGGAACACCAGCCGTCCCGCCACCACCGTCGCCACGCACGTCCCCGCGCCCCGCTCGGCCAGCTCTTCCTCGTCGCGCACGTCGAAGACGGCGAAGCGGGCGGCGGAACCCTCGCGGCGTTCGGTCGCCGGCATGGGGGGCCGGGCGGAGCCGAACGGGTCCAGGGAGGGCGGGTCGTCGGGGGTGCCCAGCCGTCCCACGGTCCCGAGCCCGGAGCGCCGCACGGCGTCGCGCACCGCGCGGCTGCCGAAGGGCTCGCAGGCCACGGCGACCGTGCCGTGCGCCAGCAGGCGCTGGATGCCCCGCCGGGCGCTCGCGCCCCAGCGGGCGTCGTCCAGGGTGAGCGAGCCGAGCGCGTCCCCGGTCAGCGGCTCGGTGCCGAGCTCGTCGGCCTCGCGTGGGTCCGGGTGGTACGTCCGCTCCAGCAGCTCGTTGCCGTAGGGGTTGACGAACCCGGGCGTGAGGATGCCGGGCCAGGCGCGCACACGCACGCGTGGCTGCGCGGCGGTCAGCTCCTCCAGGGGACCGACCGCCTCGATCCACTCCCCCTTGACGAGGAAGGCGTGCCCCCTGGAGTCGGCGTGGATCGTCAGCACGGCGGCCCTAGTTCGACGCGAGCAGCTTCAGCTCGGGGTGGGCCGTGCCGCCCTCGATGGCCGTGGAGGAGATGTGGGAGACCACGCGGTCGTCCACGGGGTCGTTCGCCGGGTCGTCGTGCACGACCAGGTGCTCGTACGTCGTCGCGCGCTGCGCCGGGACGCGGCCCGCCTTGCGGATCAGGTCGATGATCTCCAGGCGGTTGGAGCGGTGCTTGGCGCCGGCCGAGGAGACCACGTTCTCCTCCAGCATGATCGAGCCGAGGTCGTCCGCGCCGTAGTGCAGGGACAGCTGGCCGACCTCCTTGCCGGTGGTGAGCCACGAGCCCTGGATGTGCTGGACGTTGTCCAGGAAGAGGCGGGCGATGGCGATCATGCGCAGGTACTCGAAGAGCGTGGCCTGGGTGCGGCCCTTCAGGTGGTTGTTCTCGGGCTGGTAGGTGTACGGGATGAACGCGCGGAAGCCGCCCGTGCGGTCCTGCACGTCCCGGATCATCCGCAGGTGCTCGATCCGCTCGGCGTTGGTCTCGCCGGTGCCCATCAGCATGGTGGAGGTGGACTCGACGCCCAGCCGGTGCGCGGTCTCCATGATCTCCAGCCAGCGCTCGCCGCTCTCCTTGAGGGGCGCGATGGCCTTGCGGGGGCGCTCGGGCAGCAGTTCCGCGCCCGCGCCGGCGAAGGAGTCCAGGCCGGCCTCGTGGATGCGGGTGATGGCCTCTTCCACCGAGACCCCGCTGATCCGGGCCATGTGCTCGACCTCGGACGCGCCCAGGGAGTGGATGACGAGCTGCGGGAAGGCCTCCTTGATGGCCCGGAAGTGCTTCTCGTAGTACTCGACGCCGTAGTCCGGGTGGTGGCCGCCCTGGAACATGATCTGGGTGCCGCCGAGCTCCACGGTCTCGGCGCAGCGGCGCAGGATGTCGTCCAGGTCCCGCGTCCAGCCCTTCTCCTTGTCCTTGGGGGCCGCGTAGAAGGCGCAGAACTTGCACGCCGTGACACACACGTTCGTGTAGTTGATGTTCCGCTCGATGATGTACGTGGCGATGTGCTCGATGCCCGCGTACTTGCGGCGGCGCACCGCGTCGGCGGCGGCTCCCAGGGCGTGCAGGGGGGCGTCGCGGTAGAGGACGAGCGCCTCTTCCGGGGTGATCCGCCCACCGGCAGCGGCACGGTCGAGGACAGACGTGAGGTCGGCCTTCTCGGTCACCAGGGTGTCCCTTTCGTCAAGGGTTGTGGACGGACTGAGCCAGCCTACGCCAGCCCCTTCTTCCGCCCGCGCTCAGGCCGCGTACGCGCCGATCAGCACCCCGGTGAGGGCGCCGGCGAGGAGGAACGGGCCGAACGGCACGGCCGTCTTCCGGCCCGCCCGCCGGGCCAGGACGAGCGCGCCGCCGTAGAGCGCGCCGAGCAGGAAGCCCGCGAAGGTGCCGAGCAGCACGGTGGGCCAGCCGTACCAGCCGAGCGCGGCGCCCGCGCCCACGGCCAGCTTCACGTCACCGAAGCCCATGCCGCCCGGGTTGACGCGGTACAGCAGGTAGTAGCCGGCGCCCAGCGCGAGGGCGCCGTAGAGGGCGGTGCGCCAGTGACCGGCGTGTCCAGGGAGCAGGGCGGCGAGGCCGAGCAGGGCGAGGGCGGTGGCGGCGAGCGGGAGGGTCAGCGGGTCGGGCAGCCGCTGCACCCGGAGGTCGACGGCGGCGAGGAGCACGCCGGCGGGCGCGATCAGCAGCCACACCGCCAGCTCCGGCCGGGTGCCGGTGGCGGCGGCGAGGGCGGCGCAGACGAGGGCGGTGGCGGTGGCGAGGAGCGGCGCGGAGGGGGCGTACGGCTGGTACGAGGTGACGGGCACGCGCCCCTCGGCTCCCCCGCGTTCGCCCACGCGCGCGCACGCAGCGCACCGGACCCGGCCCAGCCACCCCCGGACCGGATGGCGGCCGCCGGGGCAGCGGTCGCGCCACGGCTCGCCGGACGGTACGGCGAAGCGGTAGGCGGCGCGGGGCAGCAGGGCCCCGGCCAGCACGCCCCAGAGCAGGGCGCCGAGCACCGGCACCCCCGTGGTCACCCCGCCCACGCTTCCCCCCTCGGTCGCCCCGTCCCGGGTTCCTACCCCGTTCAGGGCTGGAGCAGATCCACCTTCACGTCGGCCGGGAAGCCGGTCGTCGGGCCGACCCGGCGGGCGAACTCGGCGACGGCCTCCAACTGCGGCGCGCCGAAGCTGAAGTCGAGGGTGGTGAAGTACTGCTCCAGGGTGGCCTCGTCGAAGTCCTCCCAGCGGGCGGCCTGTTCGGCGACCTTGTGCACCTCTTCCAGGGAGAGGTCGCGGGAGGCGAGGAAGGCCTCGTGGACCTTGCGGGTGATGAACGGCTCGCGTTCCAGGTAGTCCCGGCGGGCCGCCCACACCGCGAAGACGAACGGCAGGCCGGTCCACTCCTTCCACAGCGCGCCGAGGTCGTGGACCTGGAGGCCGAAGCGGGGGCCGTCGAGGAGGTTGGCGCGCAGGGCGGCGTCGCCGATGAGGACGGCGGCCTCCGCCTCCTGCATCATCAGGCTGAGGTCGGGCGGGCAGGTGTAGTAGTCGGGCTGGACGCCGTACCGCTCGGCGAGCAGCAGCTGGGCGAGCCGGACCGAGGTGCGCGAGGTCGAGCCGAGGGCGACCCGGGCGCCGTCGAGCCGGTCCAGCGGGACCTGCGAGACGATCACGCAGGACATCACCGGGCCGTCGCAGCCGACGGCGATGTCGGGGAAGGCGACGAGGTCGTCGGCGTTGCGCAGGAACTCCACCAGGGTGACGGGGCCGATGTCGAGGTCACCGTGCACGAGCCGCTCGCTGAGCTTCTCCGGGGTGTCCTTGGTGAGCTCGAAGTCGAGGAGCGTGCCGGTTCTCGCGAGCCCCCAGTACAGGGGCAGGCAGTTCAGGAACTGGATGTGGCCGACGCGCGGCCGGGTGCGAGAATTGTCCACATCGCGAGACTAGACCCCGTGGAGTACGGCGCCCGGACCGGCCCCACCTCCGAACGGCCTAGCGGACGTTCAAACATCCGGGTGACGTGATCTTGACCCCTATTGCTTTCGGCTGCCCGGATGCTAGGCTTGCCGCAAGTTGCAGTTTGGTTTCCCTTGCAGTACAGAGCCTGCGGAGCATGTAACCGCAGGCTCTCGTCGTTTTCAGACGAATGCAGTCGTGCAGCACCGTTTCGCACTTGCAGGTTCTGGAGGCAGGGCAACCCTTTTGGGCCCAAGGAGGGCTTATGGCTACCGGAACCGTGAAGTGGTTCAACGCCGAAAAGGGCTTTGGCTTCATCGCCCAGGAGGGCGGCGGCCCCGACGTCTTCGTTCACTACTCCGCGATCAACGCCTCCGGCTTCCGCTCCCTCGAGGAGAACCAGCAGGTGAGCTTCGACGTGACGCAGGGCCCGAAGGGCCCGCAGGCGGAGAACGTCACTCCCGTCTGATCACTGCCTGATCGCAGAACCTGAGTGCAGTACCCAAGGAGCCCCGCGCCACCGGCGACGGGGCTCCTGCCTTTCCCCGTTCATTTCGTATTCACGCACGTCACATGTGCTGCATGATCAGCACGAACGTGGTCCCGGCCGCGAGCGCCTCGTACGCATGGGGCACGTCTCCCCGGTACGACATGTAGTCCCCGGGGCCGAGTTCCACGGCCCCGCCGCGCGGACCGGCTTTCACGGCCCCGTCGCTGACCACGATGTGCTCGACGGTCCCCGGGGTGTGGGGCTCTGAATCCCGTACGGTCCCGGGCTCCAGCCACACGTGATAAATGTCCCGGCGCGCCCCCGGCGGGCTCGCCGACAGCAGCGCGGCCACATAGCTGGACCGCTCCGAGCCGACCGTGGGCCCCTCGCCGGCCCGGATCACCTGGACGCTGGGCGCCGGTGACTCCACCAGGGCGCTGAACGGCACCCCGAGCGCCACCGCGAGCGCCCAGATGGTCTCCATGCTCGGGTTCCCGCTCGCGGCCTCCAGCTGGGACAGCGTGGACTTGGCGATTCCGGCCCGCTTGGCCAGCTCGGACAGGGACAGGCCGGCACGGCCGCGCTCCCGCTTCAGGGACGCGGCGATCCACTCCAGGGGGAGCCGGGCGGGCACCTCGGACATGTGCGTTCGCTCCATCGGTACGATCGTTCGCCTTGACGGACAGGGCGCTCACTGTCCATCGTAGAGAACATGCGTTCGCCACACCGAACACCGCCCCCGCCCGACGCGGACCGTTCCCTCCTCCGCGACAGCTCACTCGTCTGGCTGGCCAGCGGCATCGTCGGCGTCTCCTTCGGCGCCGTCTCCGTCGCCGGCGGACTGCCCCTGTGGGTGCCGGTGCTGATGTCGCTGGTGGTCTACGCGGGATCGGCCCAGTTCAGCGCGGTGGGCGTGCTGCTCGCCGGGGGCGGGCCCGTCGCCGCCGTGGCCACCGGGCTGCTGCTCAACACCCGGACCGCGGCCTTCAGCCTTGCCGTGGCCGAGATCATCGGCACCAACCGCGCGACCCGTTTCCTGGGCGCCCATCTGGTCACCGACGAGACGGTCGCCTTCGCCCTCGCCCAGTCCGACCCGGTACGGCAGCGGCGGGCGTTCTGGATCTCCGGGCTCGGCCTGTTCGCCGTGTGGAACATCGGCGTCCTGGCCGGCGGGCTCGCGGGCGGCGCCCTCGGCGACACCGCCCGCTACGGCCTGGACGCCGCGTTCCCCGCCGTCCTCGTCGCCCTGGTCCTGCCCGCCCTCCGCGCGGACGCGGCGGTACGGCGGTGTGCCCTGCTCGGCGCCGCCCTGGCCCTGGCGGCCACGCCCGCCGTCCCGGCCGGGGTCCCGGTCCTGCTGGCCCTGGCGGGACTGCTCCTGCACCGCCGCCCGGCCGACCGGGGAGCCGCCGCGTGAACACCACGCTCGTCGTGATCCTCGCCCTGGCCGCCGGCACGTACGCCTTCCGGCTGGTCGGCCCGGCCCTGCACGGCCGGGTCACCGTCCCGCCCCGCGTCCAGGAACTGGCCACGGCGGGCGCGGTGGTCCTCCTGGTCGCCCTGCTGGCCACGGGCGCCCTGACCGAGTCCGGCGGCTTCGCGGGCTGGGCCCGCCCCGCCGGCGTGCTGGCCGGCGCCGCACTGGCCTGGCGCCGGGCACCGTTCGTCGTGGTGGTGCTGGGGGCGGCCGTGACGACGGCGGTGTTGCGGGGGGTGGGGGTGAGCTAGGCGGCGTGCCGCCAGATGGTCAGGTCGCCGGTGAGGAAGGCGATGTCGGGCATCGCGGTGGACTTCGTCTGGATCACGTACAGCCCGATGTCGCCCTCGTCGTCCTTCAGGCAGAACTCGGTACCGGTCGCCGCGCCGGCCAGCGTCCAGCTGTGCTTGGTGGCGTGCCTGAGGAAGAGACGGCACTCGTCGAGGGTGGTGCCGTGTCCGCCGTACATCTGCAGGAACACCACGCTGTCGCTCTTCAGTTCGCAGCCGATCGTCCGGCAGTCGAAGCGGATGTCACCCTTGCGGTCCCTCCGCTGGGGCTGTTGGTCCTTGAGGCTCAGCGAGGTCTTCGCGTCCAGCCACAGCCCGGAGAACCCCTCCGGCCGCGCGACCCGGGGCGAGGCCGAGGACCCGACGTCCCCGGCGCCCGGGGCGGACGCGTCCGAGGGACGGGACGGGGAATCCGGCGCGGAGCCCGGCGCGGACGCCGACGACGAGGACCGTGCGGCCGGCGCCGTCGCCGACGTCCGGGAACCCGCCGTGTCCCGCCCGTCGGACCGGCCGTTCGCGTCCATGACCGACCATGCCAGGAGCGCCGCCAGCAGCGCGCCGCCCGCCACCCCCGCGACCGAGATCAGCGCGGCGCGCCGCCGGCGGCGGGCCTTCCGCTGCTCCGGCGTCGGCTGCGGCCAGCCGGCCGACGCGGTCGGCTGCTGCTGGGCGTACGCCCGGGTCGGCTCCGGTACGGGTGCCGGAACCGCGCCTTCCGGCCCGGTGATCTCCCGCCACACGGCCGGTCCCCCACCCGCGTCGGCGTCCGCGCCCAGCCGCTGCCGGCACCACTCCACGACCTCCGCCGCGGTGGCCCGCTCCGCCGGATCGGCGGCCAGGCACCGCGCGAACAGCGGACGCAGCGGCTCGGGCAGCAGATCGAGGCCGGGTTCCTCGTGCACGATCCGGTACAGCACGTTCACGGCCGGACCGTCCCCGTACAGCGGCCTGCCCAGCGCCGCGAACGCGGCCGTCTGCCCGAGCGCGAAGACGTCGGTCGCCGCCGTCACCTCGCCCCCGGACGCCTGCTCCGGAGCCATGAACGAGGGCGTGCCGATCGTGCCGCCCGTCGCCGTGTACGAGGTCCCGTCGGCCGCCAGCGCGATACCGAAGTCGATCACCCGGGGCCCGTCGGCGGCCAGCAGCACGTTCGACGGCTTCAGGTCCCGGTGCACGATGCCCTCGGCGTGAATGGCCTCCAGCGCCTCGGCCACCCCCGCCATCAGCCACAGCACGGCCGCCACCGGCAACGGCCCGCGCCGGGCCACGGCCTCCGTCAGGGACGGCCCCGGCACGTACAGCGTGGCCAGCCACGGCGGGACGCCGTCGGCATCGGCGTCGATCAGCTCGGCGGTGTACGCCCCCTTCACCCGCCGAGCCGCCTTGACCTCCCTGCCGAACCGCCGCCGGAAATCCGGATCGTCCGCCAGTTCCGGCCGTACGACCTTCAGCGCGACGGGCCGCCCGCCCTGCGTGTGGGACAGGTAGACCCGGCCCATACCGCCCGCGCCCAGCCGCGCGGCGAGACGGTAACCCGCCACCACGGGTGGGTCGTCCGCCTGGAGCGGCTGGAACACATCCGTCGACTGGTTCACCGGCCCGTACCCCCCAGTAAATGCGTTGGCCAACGACAGCAGCCTAAGCGGGGTGTCGGTGCGGGCCGCTACGGTCCCTGCCCATGACCGACACCCGCGCCTTCTACGACACCATCGCCGAGGACTACGCCGGCCACTTCCGCGATCCCCTCGCCGAACGGCCCCTGGAACGCGCGCTCCTCGGCGCGTACGCCGAACAGGTCGGCCCCCACGGCACGGTGGCCGACCTCGGCTGCGGCCCCGGCGACGTCACCGCCCACCTCGACGGTCTGGGCCTGTCCGTCTTCGGCGTCGACCTCTCGGACGCCATGATCGTCATCGCCCGCCGCCGGTATCCCGCCCTGCGGTTCGAGCAGGGCTCGATGCGGGAACTCTCTTCGGCCGACGGTTCGCTGGCCGGGGTCGTGTCCTGGTACTCCAGCATCCACACCCCCGTGGACGAACTCCCCGACCTGTTCACCGAGTTCCACCGCGTGCTGGCGCCTGGCGGACGGCTCCTCCTCGCCTTCCAGGTGGGCGACGTACCGCTCCGCCTCGAACGCCCCTTCGGCCATGACGTGACCCTGGACTACCACCGGCGCCGCCCCGAGCAGATGGCGGACCTGCTCACCGGCGCCGGCTTCACCGTCCGCTCCACCACCGTGCGGGGGCCCGAGGTGACGCGCGGCGAATCACCCGTCCCGCAGGCGTTCCTTCTCGCCCAGAAGGAAGGCTGACCAGGCGGAGGGGGTGACGGTGAGGTGGGCGGCGAGGGGTTGCTTCGAGTCGCGGATGTGGATGGCGGTGGGATGGGCGGCGACTTCCAGGCACTGGCCGCCTTCGCCGTCGCTGTAACTGGACTTACGCCAGCTGTAGGCGAGTTCGACGCATTCGCCGCCCCCGCCGCTGCTGTAGCTGCTCTTGAACCAGCTGAGTTCGTCACTGCTCATAGCCGTCCCCGCAGTTTCTCAATCAGGTCCAGCGACTCGCTGGGACGCAGGGCCTGCGCTCTCAAGAGCCCATAACGTTCGGCCAAGACGCCCACTTCTTCCGCGTCGCTGATGAGCCGTGGATACGTGTGGATCTCCACGTACGCTACCTGCTCTCCTTTGCGGACCGTCAGTAGGTTGAACGGCCCGTCCATGCTGGGCTGTTCGGCGCGGTCCATCGGCATGACCTGAAGCTCGACGGTACGCAAACGGCCGATCCTCAGCAGGTTCTGGAGCTGCTGCGCATGCACCTCCGGGCCACCCAACGGGCGTAGCAGCACGCTCTCGTCGAGTACGAAGCTGAAGGTGGCGGACGGCCAGACGTCGAACTTCTGCTGTCGAGCCATCCGATCCGCCACCCGCTTCGCAATCGCCTGCTCGCTCAGCAAGGGCCGCCACTGCGCGAACACGGCCTCGGCGTACGCCTCCGTCTGGAGTAGACCCGGTACCAGCAGGTTGCTGTAGACGTGCAGGGCGGAAGCCTGCTCTTCCAGCGCCGCATAACCCCGGTACCACTCGGGATGCCGTGTCCGCGCCCTGGTCATCGCCTCCTCCACCTCCGGGATGACCGCGATGAACACGCCGTTGGCGCCCAGGATCTCGTCGGCCCGCCGCAGGAACTCCGGCCTCGGCGTACGCACCCCTCGCTCCATCGCGGAGATCTGGTCCGGGCCGTACCCCACCAACTGGCCGAACTCCCGCTGGTTCAGCCCCGCCCGCTCCCGCATCAGCTTCAGCTGCTTGCCCAGGACGGCGAACACCCCGGCCGACCCGTTCTCCTCCGCCGGCGTCTCCGGCCTGCGCCCGCTCTCCTCCGTCACGTGCCCCTCCGACTGACCCGTACTCCCACGAACCGCACCCGTACGACTACGGACAGTCGCCGGGTCTCCCCTGGTCAGCGTAGGGAGAAGTGACCACGCTCGGTGATGTGAACGTAGAAATCTCCACCCCCACAACCGAACTCGTCCAACGGCTCAGCGCAACGCCGCGAGGCGCCCGGCTGGCGCGGCGGCTCACCGGTACCGCGCTCGCCACCTGGGGGTATCCCCATGACGGCGACCTCAGCCACACCGCCCAGCTCGTCGTGGCCGAACTCGCCGCCAACGCCGTCACCCACGGTCTCGTACCGGGCCGGGACTTCGAACTGCGGCTCGCGCTGCGCCCCGCCGAGGACACCTTGCGTATCGAGGTGAGCGACGCCCGGGGCGACCGCGCCCTCCGCTTCCTCGACGGGGGGCTGGAGGACGAGAACGGCCGGGGTCTCGTGATCGTGCAGGTGCTGGCCACACTCTGGGGCGTGTCCGAGCGGGACGTCGGCAAGACGGTCTGGGTGGAGCTGGCGCTCAGCGCAGAGCGGCGACCGTGTCCGCGAAGGCCCGGGCCGGCGGACTGAGCGCGTCCCAGCGGCGGACCGCCCAGCCGACGGGGAGGGGGCGCAGGCCGGGCAGCGGGACCAGGCGCAGCGGGCCGTCGCCGGGGACCGGCAGCCCCGGCACGGCCGGTACGACCGCCCTTCCGATCCCCAGCTCGGCGAGCAGCAGGGCCGTGTCCCAGTCGGCCACGCTCGGCTCGTAGGCGAACCGGACGCCCCGCTCGGCGCACGCCGCTTCCAGGTGGGCGGCGGACGTGGAGTTCGGCGGGAGCCGGATGACCCGGGCGCCGGACAGCTCGGCCGGGTCCAGGTGCGGGCGGCCGGCCAGCGGGTCGTCCGCCCGGACCGCGAGGAGCCACGGCAGCTCCACGAACGTCCGCTGCTCGATGCCCCGGACCGGCGGGCCGATGGTGATCCAGGCGAGGTCCAGCGTGCCGTCGGCGAGGGCGTCGAAGCTGCCCCGGCCCGAACTGACCGTGCGGAACTCCAGGTTGACCGTGGGGTGCCGGCGGCGGAACGTGACGACCGCGTCGGACATGAAGTGCCGGACGGTCGTCGCGCCGGTGGCCACGCGGACGTACCCGCTGTGGCCGTCGACCAGGTCGCGCAGCTGTCGTACGGCGACGTCCAGGGCGTTGATGCCCTCGCCCGCGGCGGCCTCCAGTATCCGGCCGGCCCGCGTCGGCACGACCCCGCGCGGCTGGCGTTCCAGCAGGGCCACGCCGGTCTCCCGCTCCAGCCGCTTGACGTGCTGGCTGACGGCGGACTGGGTGCGGCCGAGGTCACGGGCGACCGAGCTGAGGCTGCCCGCACGGCACACGGCGACGAACACGCGGAGGTCTTCGAGGGTCACAAGGCCCAAGCTAACACTGGGGTTTGATGAGGAAACCCAAGGATTGACTGGGCTCGGCACGGCGCGCGAGGATCGTGCGCGGGCCGCGACCGACCCAGGCGGCAACCCGCTCCCCGCCCCGCCGAGTCCGGAGGAGGCGGGACCAGCGAGGAGCGGGTGCCGACCGTCGCCGGTGCGGTGACGTGACCGTCCCGGCGCCGGTCCCCTCAGCGCTCGTACAGCCCCTCCACCTCCGCCGCGAAGTCCCGCAGGATCTGGTCCCGGCGCAGCTTCATGGACGGGGTCAGGTGGCCGGCCGACTCGGTGAAGTCCACCGGGAGCACGGCGAAGCGGCGGATGGACTCGGGGCGGGACACCATCCGGTTGGCCTCGTCCAGCGCTCGTTGCAGGACCGCGCGCAGTTCCTCGTCGTCCACCAGGAGTTCCGGCGGCACCGGGTGCTTGCCGATCATCTGGCGCCAGTGCGTGATGCCGTCGCGGTCCAGGGTGATGAGCGCGGCGACGTAGGGGCGGCCGTCGCCCACCAGCATCACCTGGGAGATCAGCGGGTGCTGGCGCAGCCAGTTCTCCAGCGGGGCCGGGGCCACCGACTTGCCGCCCGCCGTGATCAGGAGTTCCTTCTTGCGGCCGGTGATGGTCAGGTAGCCCTCGTCGTCCAGTTCGCCGAGGTCGCCCGTGGGCAGCCAGCCGTCGCGGGTCGCCGGGACCACTCCGCCCGCCTGGGGGTCCCAGTAGCCGCGCAGCACGTGGTCGCCGCCGACCAGGATTTCGCCGTCCGCCGCGATCCTCACCCGTGTGCCCGGCAGCGGCCAGCCGACCGTGCCGAGGCGGGGCTTGAGGGGCGGGGTGACCGTGGAGGCGCCGGTGGTCTCCGTGAGGCCGTAGCCCTCGAAGATCTCGATGCCGGCGCCGGCGTAGAACGCGGCGAGGCGGCGGCCGAGCGGGGAGCCGCCGCAGATGGCGTACCGGACGCGGCCCCCCATGGCGGCGCGGATGCGGCGGTAGACGAGGGGGTCGTAGAAGGCGCGCTGTGTCTTCAGGGCGCGGCCCGGACCGTTGCCCGCGCCGGTCTGGCGGGCCTCCAGCGCTTCGCCGTACCGCTCGGCCACGGCCGCCGCCCGGTCGAAGACCGACGCCCGGCCGCCGGCCTCCGCCTTGGCGCGCGCCGCGTTGTACACCTTCTCCAGCATGTAGGGGATGGTCAGCAGGCAGGTCGGCTTGAAGGCGTCCAGGTCCGGGAGGAGGTCCCGCGGGGCCAGGCTGGGGGCGTGGCCGAGGCGGACCCGGGCGCGGACGCAGGCGATGGCCACCATGCGGCCGAAGACGTGGGACATGGGGAGGAAGAGCAGGACCGAGGGGTCTTCGCCCTGCGCCTTGAAGACGGGGTGGAGGAGTTCGATCGCGTTGTCGACCTCGGCGAAGAAGTTGCCGTGCGAGAGGGCGCAGCCCTTGGGGCGGCCGGTGGTACCGGAGGTGTAGATGAGCGTGGCGAGCGTGTCGGGGCCGAGCATGCCCCGGCGTACGCCGGTCTCGCCCTCGGGCACGAGTGCGCCCGCTTCGGCGAGCCGTGCCACGTGGTCCTTCTCCATCACCCACAGGTGGCGCAGGTCGGGCAGGTGGGGGAGCTCGGGTCCGATGGCGGCGGCCTGGGCGGCGGTCTCGGTGACGAGGGCGACCGCGCCGGAGTCGTGCAGGATCCAGCGGGTCTGGAAGACGGAGGAGGTCGGGTAGACCGGGACCGTGACCAGGCCGGCCGCCCAGGCGGCGAAGTCGAGCAGGGTCCAGTCGTACGTGGTGCGGGACATGACGGCGATGCGGTCGCCGGGCATCAGCCCCTCGGCGACCAGGCCCTTGGCCACGGCCTGCACCTCGGCGGCGAAGCGCGCGGCCGTCACGTCCGTCCAACTGCCGTCTGACCGCTTGCGGCTGAGGACGACCCGGTCGGGGTCGGTCTCGGCGTTCTCGTACGGGAGGTCGGCGAGGGAGCCGTGGGTGACCGGGGGCGCGAACGGGGGGACCGTCACTTCCCGTACGGCCCCGTCGAGCCGGACCGTCACGGGTTCGACGAGGACCGGGCGGCCGTCGTAGTCGGTGGCGGAGACCGGGGTGCCGGAGGAGGCGGGCGGGGTCGGGTACGGCGTGGACACGGGCGGCTCCTCTGGCGTGCGTGCACCTGCGGTGGGCCTTCGGGGACAGGGCGTTACCGCTGGTTAGGCAGGTGATCGTACGACTCCGCTGTGAGGGGGTTGTGCGGGTCCGGAAATGATCCGGGGCCGGGGATGTGCAGCCTCGGGGGTTATGTGACGGGTGTTCACCTCTGCCCGCCACCCGGTGTCAGGGGCGCTCCAGGATCGCCGTCACCCCCTGGCCGCCCGCCGCGCAGACCGAGATCAGCCCCTTGCCCGGGCCCTCCCGCTCCGCCAGTTGCTTGGCCAGGGTCGCCACGATGCGGGCGCCCGTCGCCGCGAAGGGGTGGCCCGTGGCCAGCGAGGAGCCCGTGGCGTTCAGGCGCGCGCGGTCCACGGGCGGCAGGCCCCGCTTCTCCCAGGCCGCCAGCGTGGCCAGCACCTGGGAGGCGAAGGCCTCGTGGATCTCGACCAGGTCGAAGTCGGCCAGGTCCAGGCCGGTGCGCTCCAGCAGGCGCGGGACCGCGTACGCCGGTGCCATCAGCAGTCCGTCCCCGCCCTCCGTGCCGCCCGTCACGTCCCCGTGGACGAAGTCGACGGCCGCCGTCTCGTACGCGGTCAGGTACGCGAGCGGTTCCAGGCCGCGCGCCTCGGCCCACTCCTCGCTCGCCAGCAGGACGAGGGCGGCGCCGTCCGTGAGGGGCGTGGAGTTGCCGGCCGTCATGGTGGGGTCGGGGTGGTCCGTGCCGAACACCGGCTTCAGGGCGGCCAGTTTCTCCGGGGTGGAGTCCGGGCGGAGGTTCTGGTCCCGTTCCAGGCCCCGGAAGGGGATCACCAGGTCCGCGAAGAAGCCACGCTCGTAGGCGGCGGCGAGGCGCCGGTGGCTGGTGGCCGCCAGTTCGTCCTGGGCCCGGCGGGAGATGCCCCAGGCGCGGGCGGTGACCGCCGCGTGCTCGCCCATCGACAGGCCGGTGCGCGGCTCGGCGTTGCGCGGGACGTCCGGGACGAGGTGCGCGGGGCGGATGCGGGCCAGCGCCTTCAGGCGGGCGGACGCGGACTTCGCCCGGCGGGCCTCCAGGAGGATGCGGCGCAGGCCGTCGTTGACGCCCAGGGGCGCGTCGCTCGCCGTGTCGGCGCCGCCCGCCACCGCCGACTCGGTCTGGCCGAGGGCGATCTTGTTGGCGGCGGCGATGACGGCCTGGAGTCCGGTGCCGCAGGCCTGCTGGACGTCGTAGGCGGGGGTGCGCGGGTCCAGCCGGGAGCCGAGCACGGTTTCGCGGGCCAGGTTGAAGTCCCGGCTGTGCTTGAGGACCGTGCCGGCGACGAACTCGCCGACCGCGCCGGGGCCGTGCAGGCCGTAGCGGTCGGTGAGGCCGTTCAGGGCGGCGGTCAGCATCTCCTGGTTGCTCGCGGTGGCGTAGGGACCGTCGGAGCGGGCGAACGGGACGCGGGTGCCGCCGAGCACCGCGACCCGGCGTGCGCGGGGTGGCTCCAGGGGGCTCATGTCGATCTGCTCCTCACCCGTGACGGTGGTTCACCCGACAGTGGTTCACCTCGACTTACCTTCGGTAACCTTACTTCAAAGTAAGCAATGCCAGCCCTTCGGAACCGAGTCGCGCGGGAGTCGCAGATGGCCGACCGCTACCTCAGCCTCACCGGCACGGCCCCCGGCCGTTTCCTCACCCGGCGCCTGGGCCTGCCCCAGCCGGCCGAGCTGATCCGGTGGTCACCGCAGCGGCCCGCGCTGCCGGGCCCCCTGCTGCACCTGACCGCCGGGAAGTCCGCCCTCGACCTCGCGCCCGTCCTCGGCCGGACCGGCCTCGCCGCCGGCGACCGGGACCCCGCCGCCGTCGTCCTGGACGCCACCGGGGTGCGGGACGTCGGCACGCTCGCCGAGGTGCACGCGGCCCTCCACCCCGTCGTACGGTCCGTCGCCCCCAGCGGCCGGGTGCTGGGGCTGGGCGCCCCCCTCGACCCCGCCGACCACCACCAGTCGGCCGCCCAGCAGGCCCTGGAGGGCTTCACCCTCCCCTACCCTCGGCTGCGCTCGCGCGGGGGCACCCCCACCCTCGGCAAGGAGATCGGGCGCGGCAGGACCGTCAACCTGGTCCGGCTGACGGACGCCGGGGCCGCCGAGTCCACCCTGCGGTTCCTGCTCTCCCCCCGGTCCGCCTACGTCAGCGGCCAGGTGATCGAGGTCGGCGGCACGGAGGTCACCGCCCCGGCCGGCTGGGAGCGGCCGTTCGACGGGCGCACCGCCCTGGTCACGGGAGCCGCGCGCGGGATCGGCGAGGCCGTCGCCGGGACGCTGGCGCGGGACGGCGCCCGGGTCGTCGTCCTGGACGTGCCCGCCGCCGAGGCCGACGCCCGCCGGGTGGCCGAACGGCTCGGCGGCACCGCCCTCGCCCTCGACATCACCGCCGCCGACGCGGGCGAGCGCATCGCCGACGCCCTCCCCGGCGGACTGGACGTCCTCGTCCACAACGCGGGCATCACCCGGGACCGGCGGCTGGCCAACATGCCGGCGGACCGGTGGCGGTCGGTGCTGGAGGTCAACCTGGGCGGCGTGCTGCGCACCACCGACGCGCTGCTCGCCGGCGGCGCCCTCCGCGCCGGCGGGCGGATCGTGGCCACCGCCTCCATCGCCGGGCTCGCGGGCAACGCGGGCCAGACCAACTACGGCGCGAGCAAGGCGGGGATCGCCGGTCTCGTACGGTCCCTGGCGCCGCGCGCGCTCGCCGGGCACGGGGTGACCGTCAACGCGGTGGCGCCCGGGTTCATCGAGACGAGGATGACCGCCGCGATCCCGCTGCTCCTCCGTGAGGCGGGCCGCCGCATGAACTCCCTCGCGCAGGGCGGGCTGCCCGTCGACGTCGCCGAGACCACCGCCTGGCTCGCCCACCCGGCCTCCGGCGCGGTCAACGGCCAGGTCGTCCGCGTCTGCGGCCAGAGCCTGCTGGGGGCGTGATGACCGCCGTCACCCTGACCGCGCCCCCCGCGCTGGCCCCGCTGCTGGCCCGGGGCGCCCTGCGCTCGCCCTTCAAGCGCCCCGCCCCGGACGCGGCCTTCCCGCGCACCCGCCTGGTGCTGCCCGGCGTTCGCGTCGACCTGGCCAGGCTGACCGCGTACGAGCGGGTCTGCGGCTTCCCGACCGGCGAGCCCGACCTCCCGGTCACCTACCCCCACGTCCTCGGCTTCCCGCTGGCCATGCGGCTGATGAGCGGGCGGGACTTCCCGCTGCCGCTGCTGGGGCTGGTGCACACGTCGATCGAGATCACCCAGGCCGCCGCGCCGGCGGCGGACCGCGCGTACGAACTCGGCGTGTGGATCGCCGGACTGGCCGCGCACCGGCGGGGGACGGAGGCGACGGTGGTGACGGAACTGCGGTCGGGCGGGAGCGTGCTGTGGGAGTCCCGGAGCACGTACCTGGCCCGGCACCGCACCGGCGCCGGAACGCCGTCCGAGACGCGCGAGGGCCCCGGTACGCCACGCGGGCCACGGCCGGACGCCGGCACCGCGCTGCCCGCCGCCGCCGAGTGGAGCCTCGCCGGGGACGTGGGACGGCGGTACGGCGCCGCCTCCGGCGACCGCAACCCCATCCACCTGCACCCCCTCACCGCCCGCCTCTTCGGCTTCCCCCGTGCCGTCGCCCACGGCATGTGGACCCTGGCCCGCTGCCTGGCCGCCCACGGCACCCCCGGCGCCACCGAGGTCAGGGCGCGGTTCCGGGCGCCGGTGCTGCTGCCGGGGACGGTGGTGTACGGGGCCGACGGCAGCGGGCGGTTCGAGTTGCGGGCGGCGGCGGACGGGCGGGTGCATGTGGAGGGGGACGTGCGCGGGACGTGAGGGCCGTTGCCGGGTGCGACCGGATGCGGGGGTCGCTCGCGCGGTGCGCCCGGCGCCCCTAGGCCGGCTCGGCCGGCTCGGCCGGCGGTGTCCAGACCTGGCCCCGCATCAGGTTGCCCAGGCCCGCCCAGGCGAAGTTCATCAGGGTGGCCGCCGCCTGGCGGGCCGTCGTCCCCGGGGTGGCGTTGGCCCAGGCGGCGAGAGACTCGGCGGCGCCGACCAGGGCCTCGGCCAGGCCCGCCACCTCGTGTTCGGGCAGGTCGGGATCGCGGTGGGCCTCGCGGGCCGCGACCGCGACCAGCCGGGTCACGAACGCGACGATCTCCGCGCGCATCGCGGCGACCTCGGCCGCGAAGGGCTCGCCGTGCGTACGGGCCTGGAGGTGCAGCACCGACCAGCCGTCGGGGTGCTCGGCGGTGTACGCGAAGAACGCCCGCAGGCCGTCCCAGAGTTGCCGGTCGGCGGGCAGCCCCGGCCGGACGCCCGCGCGCACGGCCTCGGTGAGCGCGGCGGCCTCGCGGCGGATGCACGCGGTGAAGAGGTCTTCCTTCGAGTTCAGGTACAGGTAGACCAACGGCTTGGACACGCCCGCGAGTTCGGCGATCTCGTCCATCGAGGCGGCCATGTACCCGCGCTGCCCGAAGATCCGTACGGCAGCGTCGAGCATCTGCTGCTCCCGCACCGCCCTCGGCATCCGTTTGGTCTTGACGGCACCCATGAGGGCAAGCCTAGGGCCTCTTACGGAAGACCCTGGGGGGACCGGCGGCGTCGTCAGCTGGACGCGGTGGCCCCGTCCTGTGCCCGCGACGCGTCGTCGGCGACGTCCTCCTGGCTGCGGTTGGCGTCCAGGTTGGCCTTCATCCGGTCGACCTTGTGCACGATCTGCACGGAGGCCCGGTCCCGTTCCCTGCGCAGCGCCACCCAGCTGATCGGCGCGGACAGGACCAGGGCGAGCAGCAGGACCCACAGCCCGTTGGACTCGCCGAAGCCGCGCGGGAAGATGCCCGAGTAGACGGCTCCCCAGACGATCAAGAGGCAGCCCGCGAAGATACCGAGGCGCATCAGCGTGTAGCGGAGCATCTCAATCCACTCGTCCGATTCCAAAAGGGGTCATCGTCCAGTGAAGCACGGACGCCGGACGGTCGTGCAGGGGGGTCGGCGTCAGCGGAGCGGCAGCAGCATGACGATGTCGTCGCGGTCGTCGCCGGGCGCCACCCGGATGGCGTCCGGGACGCGGCCGACCTCCTTGTAGCCGCAGGAGCCGTAGAAGCGCTCCAGGCCCAGCCCGCCCCGGCAGGTCAGCCGGACGGCCTCGATGCCCTCCATCCCGCGGGCCGCGTCCGCGGCGGCGGCCAGCAGGTCGCGGCCGTACCCCCGGCCCTGGTGGCGGGGGTGCACCATCACCGTGTACAGCCACAGCCAGTGGGTCATCAGCCGGTGGGTGTTGCGGGTGAGGAAGGCGGTCGCGGCGACCTCGCCGGCCTCGTCGTGGCCGACGAGCAGCCGGGTGCGGCCCTCGGCCATCTGCGCGAAGTGCCGTACCAGCTCCGGGCGTATCTCCTCGCGGTCCGCCGGCGCCACGAAGCCGACGGCGCCGCCCGCGTCGGTGACGTCCGTCCACAGGTCGAGGATGCCGTCGCGCAGGGCGGGGGTGATGGCGGGGTCCAGGGTGAAAGTAAGAGGCACGTCGGCAGTTTACTTATTACTCAAGGGTGCGTGATCACCCGAGGGCGCGTGCGGCCACCTCCAGGTCGGCCACCAGGCCCCGGTACGCCTGCTCGCGGTCGTCCGCGCGCAGCACGGCCGACGGATGCACGGTCGGCACCAGCCGCTCCGGCCGGCCGTGGATCTCCTCCTCCAGCACGGTCCCGCGCACCTGGCTCACCCGGAACGACGGCCCCAGCAGCGCCTTCCCGGCCGTCGCGCCCAGGACCACGATCAGCTCCGGCTCCACCAGCGCCAGCTCCGCCGCCAGCCAGGGACCGCAGGCCGTCATCTCGCGCAGGCTCGGCGCCTTGTGGATACGGCGCTTGCCGGGCTCGGCCCGGGTGAACTTGAAGTGCTTGACCGCGTTGGTGACGTAGGCGTCGCAGGGGTCGATGCCGGCCTCCGCCAGGGCCCGGTCGAGCAGTTTGCCGGCGGGTCCGACGAAGGGCCTGCCCTGCCGGTCCTCCTGATCGCCGGGCTGCTCCCCCACGAGCATCACGCGGGCGCCGGCGTCCCCGGCGCCGAAGACGGTCTGGGTGGCGTCGCGGTGCAGGGGGCAGCCGCGACAGCCCGCGGCGGCTCGGCGCAGAACGTCCAGGCCGGCTCCCCCGGGAACGAAGGGGGCCGCGTCGTACCGGTCTTCGGGTGCCTTCGTGGGCATGCGTCCCGAGTACCCGCCCAGGGGCGCGGGGAACTGTGCGACCAGTCCCCACGCTCCCGCACCCGCACACCTACCCGCCGCGCCTCACACGCGCATAGGCTGCGGCGACTCCCGGCGCGCCGGGTCGGGACCCTCGTACTCGCGGATGATCTCGTACCGCGTGTTCCGCTCCACCGGGCGGAAGCCCGCGTCGCGGATCAGTTCCAGCAGGTCCTCGCGGGTCAGCTTGTTCGGCGTGCCGAAGTTGTCCGCGTCGTGGGTGATCTTGTACTCCACCACCGAGCCGTCCATGTCGTCGGCGCCGTGCTGGAGGGCGAGCTGGGCGGTCTGCACGCCGTGCATGACCCAGAAGACCTTGACGTGCGGGACGTTGTCGAACAGCAGCCGCGACACCGCGAAGGTCTTCAGCGCCTCCGCGCCGGTCGCCATCTGGGTGCGCGCCTGGAGGGTGTTGCGCACCTTGCCGTCCTTCATGTCCACGAAGTCGTGCTGGTAGCGCAGCGGGATGAAGACCTGGAAACCGCCGGTCTCGTCCTGGAGCTCACGCAGGCGCAGGACGTGGTCGACGCGGTGGCGGGGCTCCTCGATGTGGCCGTACAGCATGGTGCACGGGGTCTTCAGGCCCTTCTCGTGCGCCAGGCGGTGGATGCGGGACCAGTCCTCCCAGTGGGTGCGGTGGTCCACGATGTGCTGCCGGACCTCCCAGTCGAAGATCTCGGCCCCACCGCCCGTCAGCGACTCCAGGCCCGCGTCGATCAGCTCGTCCAGGATCTCGGAGGCCGACAGACCGCTGATGGTCTCGAAGTGGTGGATCTCCGTCGCCGTGAAGGCCTTCAGCGAGACGTTCGGCAGCGCCTTCTTCAGCTCGCGCAGCGAACGCGGGTAGTACCGCCACGGCAGGTTCGGGTGCAGGCCGTTGACGATGTGCAGCTCGGTGAGGTTCTCCGACTCCATCGCCTGGGCGAGCTTGACGGCCTCCTCGATGCGCATCGTGTACGCGTCCTTCTCGCCCGGCTTGCGCTGGAACGAGCAGTAGGCGCAGGAGGCCGTGCACACGTTGGTCATGTTGAGGTGCCGGTTGACGTTGAAGTGGACGACGTCACCGTTCTTGCGGGTCCGCACCTCGTGCGCGAGTCCGCCGAGCCAGGCGAGGTCGTCCGACTCGTACAGCGCGATGCCGTCCTCGCGGGTCAGCCGCTCACCGGAACGGACCTTCTCCTCCAGCTCGCGCTTGAGCCCGACGTCCATACCCACACCTTTCCACGACGACTCGACCACGGTATCCCTAGACCTCTTCCGGCAGTTCCCCGACCCGGTTCTCCCACTTGGTGGACAGCACGATCGTGGTACGGGTGCGGGAGACGCCCTTCGTCCCGCTGAGCCGGCGGATGGTCTTCTCCAGGCCGTCCACGTCCGTCGAGCGGACCTTGAGCATGAAGGAGTCGTCACCGGCGATGAACCAGCAGTCCTCGATCTCCGTCAGGTCCCGCAGCCGCTGGGCGACGTCCTCGTGGTCGGCGGCGTCGGAGAGCGAGATGCCGATCAGGGCGGTGACGCCGAGGCCGAGGGAGGCCGCGTCCACCGTGGCGCGGTAGCCGGTGATGACACCGGCCGCCTCCAGCCGGTTGATGCGGTCGGTGACACTGGGGCCCGACAGGCCGACCAGGCGCCCCAGCTCCGCGTACGAGGCCCGGCCGTTCTCCCTCAGGGCCTGGATGAGCTGCCTGTCCACCGCGTCCATGCGATCGAAGCCTTCCGGTGAATGTTCCTGGAGTGATGAGGGGGGGTACTGCTGCTTGCCTTACATGCCGGGTGTGCCGCCGCCCAGCTCGCCCTTCCAGCGCCGGTACAGGCCGTGTGCGACACCGGCCGCGTCCAGCACACGGCCGGCGACGAAGTCCACCAGGTCCTGGATGTGGGTGGCGCCCGCGTAGAAGGCGGGCGAGGCCGGGACGACCGTGGCGCCGGCGTCGTCCAGCGCGACGAGGTGGCGCAGCGTCTGCCCGTTCAGGGGGGTCTCCCGTACGGCGACGACCAGCGTCCGGCGCTCCTTCAGTGTGACGCTCGCCGCGCGCTGGAGCAGATCCTTGGACAGGCCGAGCGCCACACCGGCCACCGAGGCGGTGGAGGCGGGCACGATGAGCATGCCCTTGGCCGGGTAGGACCCCGAGGACGGGCCGGCGGCGAGGTCGCCCGCGGTCCAGTACCGCACCCCGCTGACGTCCACGTCGAAGGTGCCGGGCTTGCCGTCGGCGCCACGGGCCAGCCACTGCCGCAGGTCGTCCTGCCAGTGGGCGTCCCGGAACGCGATGCCGGTCTCGTCCAGCAGCGTCAGCCGCGAGGCCCGGCTGACCACGAGGTCGACCGCTTCCCCGGCCTCCAGCAGCGCCCGCAGCACGGCAGCCGCGTACGGCGTCCCGGAAGCTCCGGACACCCCCACGATCCAAGGCACACGCTGCGTTTCTCCTGCGTTCACACCTTGAGCGTACCGGCGCGCCCGACCGCCCTCAGGCCGGGTGGTGCCGGGGCGCTCACACGGTCAGACCGCGTACGAGGAGATCGAGCAGCGCGCACACGAACAGGGCGATGCCGATGAAGCCGTTGACGGAGAAGAACGCCCTGTTGAGGCGGGACAGGTCGTGGGGCCGGACGATGGAGTGCTCGTAGAGGAACGCGCCGGCGACGATCAGCAGGCCCAGCCAGAAGAACGCCCCGGCGTCGGTGGCCAGGCCGTACCAGACGAACAGGGCCGTCGTGACGGCGTGGCAGACCCGCGCGCCCCGGATCGCGCCCGGGATGCCGAAGCGGGCCGGGACCGACAGGACGCCGATCTCGCGGTCGGTCTCGACGTCCTGGCAGGCGTAGATGAGGTCGAAGCCGCCGATCCAGATGCCGACGGCGAGGCCGAGGATCACCGCCGTCCAGGACCACTCGCCGCTGATCGCCAGCCAGCCGCCGATGGGGCCCATGGACTGGGCGAGACCCAGGATGGCCTGCGGGAAGTTCGTGAACCGCTTCCCGTAGGGGTAGACCACCATCGGGACCACCGCCACCGGCGCGAGCGCCAGGCAGAGGGGGTTGAGCAGGGCAGCCGCGCCCAGGAAGACCACCAGGGCGATCAGGGCGCCCGTCCAGGCGTGCCGGACCGACATCGCGCCGGTGACCAGTTCGCGGTGGGCCGTGCGCGGGTTCCGGGCGTCGATCTCGCGGTCGATGATCCGGTTGACGGCCATCGCGAAGGTGCGCAGGCCGACCATGCAGACCGTGACCAGGAGCAGACGGCCCCAGTGGATGTTCCGGTCCCACTCGTACATCGCCGTGAGGGAGGCGATGTAGGCGAAGGGGAGCGCGAAGACCGAGTGCTCGATCATCACCAGGCGCAGGAACGCCTTGGTGCGGCCGGGCTGGGGGATGGCGGCAGAGGCCGAGGTCACAGTCCGTACTCCTTCCAGCGGCGGTCCACCACGGCCGCCGTATCCGGGTCCGAGAGGACCATGTCGGGCCAGCCGCCGTCGCGGGTGTAGCCCTCCTCGGGCCACTTCCGCGTCGCGTCGATGCCGGCTTTGCCGCCCCAGAACTGCTGGTAGGAGGCGTGGTCCAGATGGTCGACGGGGCCCTCCACGACCGTGAGGTCACGGGCGTAGTCGGTGTTGCCGAGGGCCCGCCAGGCGACCTCGTGCAGGTCGTGCACGTCGCAGTCGGCGTCCACGACCACGATCAGCTTGGTCAGGGACATCATGTGCGCCCCCCAGATCGCGTGCATCACCTTCTGCGCGTGCTTCGGGTACTTCTTGTCGATGGAGACGATCGCGCAGTTGTGGAAGCCGCCGGCCTCGGGCAGGTGGTAGTCCACGATGTCCGGGACGATGATCTTCAGCAGGGGCAGGAAGAAGCGTTCCGTGGCGCGGCCGAGCGGGCCGTCCTCCGTCGGGGGGCGGCCGACGACGATCGACTGGAGCAGGGGGCGCCTGCGCATCGTCACGCAGTCGATCCTCAGGGCCGGGAAGGGTTCCTGCGGGGTGTAGAAGCCGGTGTGGTCGCCGAAGGGGCCCTCGGGCAGCATCTCGCCGGGCTCCAGCCAGCCCTCCAGGACCACCTCGGCGTTGGCCGGGACCTGGAGCGGGACCGTCTTGCAGTCGACCATCTCGATCCGCTTGCCCGCGAGGAACCCGGCGAAGAGGTATTCGTCGATGTCGCCGGGGAGCGGGGCGGTGGAGGCGTACGTCACGGCGGGCGGGCAGCCGAAGGCGATGGCCACCGGGAGCCGCTCGCCCCGGCGCGCGGCCACCTGGTAGTGGTTCCGGCTGTCCTTGTGGATCTGCCAGTGCATGCCGATGGTGCGCTTGTCGTGGCGCTGGAGGCGGTACAGGCCCAGGTTCCGGATGCCGGTCTCGGGGTCCTTGGTGTGGGTCAGGCCCAGGTTGAAGAAGGAGCCGCCGTCCTTCGGCCAGGTGAACAGCGCCGGGAGCCGTTCGAGGTCGACGTCGTCGCCCTGGAGGACGACCTCCTGCACCGGCGCGTTGTCGGGCTTGACCTTCTTCGGCGGGACGTGGGCCATCGCCCCCAGCTTGCCGAAGGCCTCGCGGACGCCGACGAAGCCGTGCGGCAGCTCGGGCCGCAGCAGGCCGCCGATCTTCTCGGAGATCTCGCCGTACGACTTCAGGCCCAGCGCCTTCAGCAGGCGGCGGTCGGTGCCGTACACGTTCATCGCGAGGGGCATGTCCGAGCCGCGCACGTTCTCGAAGAGCAGCGCCGGACCACCGGACTTCTGCACCCGGTCGACGATCTCCCCGACTTCCAGGTACGGGTCGACCTCGGCCTTGATGCGCTTGAGGTCGCCCTCGCGCTCCAGCGCCCGGAGCAGGGAGCGAAGATCGTCGTAAGCCATGTGCCCAAGTATCGCCGACGTACCGCTTTGTCCTCGCGGCCACCCCCGCGAGCAGGGTCCGCGCGGCGCCGGGGAGTGGAAACATGGCCGGTGTGATTCCCACCATCGATCTGCGGATCTGGACCGAGGGGGACGCGATGCGGCGGGCCGTGCTCGCCCGCACCGTCGACCAGGCCCTCCAGTCCGCCGGCTTCCTGCTGGTCACCGGGCACGGCGTGGACCCCGCGCTGCGGGCCGGGATCCGGTCGGCCGCCCGGGAGTTCTTCCTGCTGCCCGCCGGGGTCAAGCAGCGCTACGCGGCGAGGGTCGGCGGGCGCGGCTGGCTCGGGCCGGGCACCGAGGCCAACGGGTACGCGGAGGGCACCGAGACCCCGCCCGATCTGAAGGAGTCGCTGACCTTCGCGACCGCCGAGCCGTTCGCGGACCCCGTCGTCGACGCCGAGTGGTCCGCGCCCAACGTGTGGCCGGCGGAGGTGCCCGCGCTGCGCGGGCTGTGCGAGGAGTACCTCGGCCGGATGGTGGCGCTGGAGAAGGAGCTGCTGGCCCTGCTGGCGTGCGCGCTCGGGCTCGGCGCCGACTTCTTCACCCGGCACATGGACCACCCGACGTACGGCTTCAACATCAACTGGTACCCGGGCACGGAGGTCGTCGGCACGCCCGGCCCGGGGCAGTTCCGGATCGGGCCGCACACCGACTTCGGGACCGTCACCGTCCTCGACCGGCAGGCCGGCAAGGGCGGGCTCCAGGTGTACACCGACACGGACGGCTGGCAGGACGCGCCCTACGACCCGGCCGCGTTCACGGTCAACATCGGCGATCTGCTGGCCCGTTGGACCGGGGACCGGTGGCGGTCCGGGCGGCACCGGGTGCTGCCGCCGCCCGTGGACGCGCCCGCCGAGGAGCTGATCTCGCTCGTCTACTTCGGCGAGTGCACCCCGGGCACGCTGGTGGAGTCCCTCCCGCCGCCGGTGGGCCGGGTGGCGTACCCGCCCGTCGACTCGCACGTGTACCTCCGCGGGAAACTGGACTCGATCACCGTCGAGTGAACCCCTGACCGGTCACCGACGGTTATTCACTTCCGCGTTCGGCCCACCACCCGTTCCGTTGAAATGAACCGGCCGGGCATGTCCCGCCCGCGTCCCACGGCATTGGCTTCCAGGGGGCCCGCATCCAGGGGCCCCTTCTGCGATGGGAGACGCGTGCGAATCACTGACATCCAGCGCTGCGAGGTCCGGCCGGGACGGCTCGTCGAGTGGACGTTGAGCCCTGCGACCGTCGCGGCGGCGACGGCGCTCCCGGACGACTCCCGGCCGCCCGCCTACATCCAGGAGTCGCACATCAGGACCGCCAAGTGCGTACGGGAGGACGGGCTGTTCGTGCCGACCTGGCTCGGCACCGCCTTCGACCTGCCGGGACCGGTCGACCTCGACGTGCTGGAGCGGGCGCTGCGCGCCTGGACCGTACGGCACGAGACGCTGCGCAGCGGCTTCCGCTGGGCCGGTGACGAACTGCGCCGGTTCACGCTCGACGCGGCCGACGTCTCCCTGCGCCGGACGGAGGTGGGCGACTTCCCCGACGCCGGCGACCTCGTCCGCCACCTCCAGGACCGCTTCGACACGGTCGCGGACGCGCTGCGCTGGCCCAACCTGATCTACACGGCCGTCGTCCGGGACGACGGCGCGAGCGTCTACCTGGCCTTCGACCACAGCAACGTCGACGCCTACTCCCTGCACCGGCTCGTCGCCGAGATCCACGAGCTGTACGCGGCGGGCCTGGCCGGCGTGCGGCCGGACTCCGCCGTGCCCGCCGCGAGTTACGTCGACTTCTGCGAGATCGAGCGCGCGGACGCGGACGGCATCGACGGCCGGCACGCGTTCGTGGACCGCTGGCGGGAGTTCATCCGGCGCTGCGACGGCACGCTGCCGGGCTTCCCGGTGGACCTGGGCCTGACCCCGGGCGGCCCGCTGCCCACGCAGCGGATGCTGTGCGAGCCGCTGGCGGACGCGGACGCGGCGGCGGCGTTCGAGGCGTACTGCCGGCCGTACGGCGGCAGCCTGGTCGGGCTGCTGGCCGCGACCGGGCTGATCGTGCACGAACTCGGCGGGCAGCCGGTGTACCGGACGGTGGTGCCCTTCCACACCCGGGTGAAGTCGCGGTGGACGGACTCGGTGGGCTGGTACGTGGGCGGCGCCCCGATCGAGGTGCCCGTGGGCCGCACCCGCGGCTTCCCGGAGGCCCTGCGGGCGGTCCGCGCCGAACTCCAGGCGAACCGGTCGCTGGCCCGGATGCCGCTGGCCCGGGTGCTGCGCCTGCTCGGCGCGGACTTCCGGCCGTCCTCCCCGGACCTGTACTCGATCGTGTCGTACGTCGACGCCCGCGCCATCCCGGGCGCCGAGCGGTGGGCGGAGCTGAAGGCGTACGGGCTGATGCGGGTGTCGTACGGCGACCAGGTGTGCGTGTGGGTGAACCGGCTGCCCGACGGGCTGTGGCTGGCGAGCCGGTACCCGGACACGGACGTCGCGGCGAAGAACATGCGGCTCTACGTCGAGCGGCTGCGGGACCGGATCGCCTCGGTGGCCCACGACAGCCTGTCCGCGGTCTCCTAGGCGCTCAGCCCCGCCCCGGCTCCAACGCCTCGATCAACCTCTGGAAGCGGCCCCGCCAGCGCTGTTCCGACTCCTCCTCGCCCTGGAACTCATGGGTGAAGCGGAGCACGCTGCCGCCCTCCCCGTCCCGCTCCAGGTGGAACCGGAGCCGGCCGCCGGCCCCGACCGTGTACTCCGCGACCCGGTCCACGTCCCACGCGGTGACCTGCCCGTCGCCCAGGTCGCGCAGGGCGACCGCGCCGCCGAGCCGGGGTTCGAGCACGTCGGCCGCGGTGAACCAGGACGCCAGTCCCTCCGGCGTGGCCAGCGCGGCCCAGACCTCCTCCATCCGCCGGGGGAGCCGCACCACGAAGTGCAGGATGTGCGTGTTCCCGTGCGTCTGGCTGGTGCCCTGTGCGATGGAACCGCTCATGACACCAGCCTGCCCCCGGGCCCGGGGATGCGCACGTGGTCACGGCCGCCGTGGCCGGTCGCGCCGTTGCCTAGCGGTCACACGCCCGCGTAGGAGTGCTTGCCGCTGACGAAGATGTTGACGCCGTAGTAGTTGAACAGCCAGCAGCCGAAGGCGATCAGCGCCAGGTAGGCGGCCTTGCGGCCCTTCCAGCCGGCCGTGGCCCGGGCGTGCAGGTAACAGGCGTAGGCGATCCAGGTGATGAAGGACCAGGTCTCCTTCGGGTCCCAGTTCCAGTACCGGCCCCAGGCGTCGCCCGCCCAGATCGCGCCCGCGATGATCGTGAACGTCCACAGCGGGAAGACGGCCGCGTTGACCCGGTAGGCGAACTTGTCCAGGGACGCGGAGGCGGGCAGCCGCTCCAGCACCGAGGAGGCGAACTTCCCGGGCTTGCCGCCGAGCTGGAGCTTGTTCTCGTACGAGTCCTTGAACAGGTACAGGATCGTGGCGACCGCGCCGACGTAGAACACGGCACCGCAGAAGATGGCGGTGGAGACGTGGATGTACAGCCAGTACGAGTGCAGGGCGGGCACCAGCTGGTCGCTGGCCGTGTACAGCACGGTGACCGCGAGGCCCAGGTCCAGCAGGACCGTCGTGACGAGGAACAGGCCGAGCCAGCGCACGTTCTTCTTCAGGGCCAGCAGCGTCAGGTACACGCCGACGGCGACCGTGGAGAAGGTGATGTTGAACTCGTACATGTTGCCCCACGGCGCCCGCTCCACGGAGGCCGCGCGGGCGACGACGCCGCCCAGCTCCACCAGGAACGCGAGCACGGTGAGGGAGATGGCGATCCGGCCGTAGAGGTCGCCCTGCTCGTCGCCGCCGTGCGCGCCGGGACCGTCCGGCACGTCCCGCGCGCCGGACGCCGAGCGGACGACGACCTTCGGACGCTCCAGCACGGCGGTGCCGCCGGCCCGTTTCACGGTGACGGCGGGCCCGCCCGCCGTCCGCTCGCTGTCGGCGGTGAGCGCGGCGGCCGTACGGGCGACCTTGCTGCGGCTGCCGAACAGCCACTCGGCGATGTAGGCGAAGAAGGCCAGGGTGTAGACCGCCATCGACGAGTAGATCAGCGTGTTGCTGATGCTCGCGAGGTGTTCGTTGGTCGCGGCGGCGAGATCGGTTGCGGCGGCGAGAGTCACTTCTCAGCCCCTTCGGCAGGTACGGCTTGGGGGTCGGGGGTTGCTGTGGAGTCGTCGGGGCCGGGTGCCCCCGGCGCCTGGTCGTAGAGGATTCCGGCGAGGTCGCCCAGCTCCTCGGGCACCTTCGCGGACTCGCTGCGGCCGAGCCCGGCCATCTCGACCACCGTGACGCCGTCGGCACCGCGCACCGCGCGCACCCAGACCCGGCGGCGCTGGATGAACAGGGACGCGGCCAGACCGAAGATCGCGGCGAGGGCACCGGCGAGCGCCCAGCCGCCGCCCGGCTCCTGGACGATCTCGAAGCCGGCCCACTCCTTGACGTCCTTCTCGAAGGTGATCGAGCCGGCGCCGTTGGGCAGCTTCATGGTCTCACCGGGCTTGAGGTTGTCCCTCAGCTGCGCGCCCTTGGCGTCCTTGTAGTCCTTCATGTGGGACTTGTCGAGCTGGTACACGCTCTGCGGCAGGCCCGAGTCGACGCCCAGGTCGCCGTGGTACGGCTCCAGGTTCAGCACCGGGTTCAGCAGCGCGGGGAAGGCCGAGGCGATCTCCATGCCGGCCCCGCCGTAGGTCGGCAGGAAGAAGGCCTTGATGCCGAGCTGCTCCTTCTTGCCGTCGGCGTCGCGGTAGCCGTCCATGACCTTGACGACACCCTGGGAGGTGACGTTGCCGTCGAGCGGCAGCAGCGGCACGGCGTCGCGGTAGACCACCTTGCCCTTGCCGTCCCGGACGGTGATCACGGGCGCGTAGCCGTGGCTGACCAGGTAGACCTTGGAGTCGTCGATCTTCAGCGGCTCGTTGACCTTGATGGTGGTCGTGGTCTGCTTGCCGTAGGCGCCCTTGTTGTAGGCGATCTTCGCCTGGAAGGTGCGCGCGGTGCCCCGGTTCGGGCCGGTCAGCTCGTAGGTCCCCTTGAAGTCCTTCAGGGTGAAGCTGAACGGGACCAGGTCGTCGGGCTGGAAGAGGCTGCCGGACTTGAAGTCGTCGTACATCGGCAGCGCGTTGGAGAAGCCGTCGCCCTCCACCATCAGCTTGGTGCCGTCGGACTTGTACAGCTGGCCCGAGGCGAAGGCGACCAGCAGCACGATCAGGGCGATGTGGAAGATCAGGTTGCCCAGCTCGCGCAGGTAGCCCTTCTCGGCGGCCACGGCGTCACCGACGACGTGGGCGCGGAAGCGGCGCTTCCGCAGCAGCGCGAGCGCGGCCTCGCGGACCCGCTCCGGGTCCTCGGTGGTGCGCCAGGTGGTGTGGGCGGGCAGCCGGTTCAGCCGCCTGGGCGCGCCCGGCGGGCGGCCGCGCAGCTGGCCGGCGAACTGCCAGGTGCGCGGGACGATGCAGCCGATGAGGGAGACGAACAGCAGGATGTAGATCGCGGAGAACCACACCGAGCTGTAGACGTGGAACAGGCCGAGCTTGTCGTAGACCGGCGCCAGCGTCCTGTGGGCGGCGCGGAAGTCGTCGACCTTGTTCGCGTCGGCGCCGGTCTGCGGGATCAGCGAGCCGGGGATCGCGCCGAGCGAGAGCAGCAGGAGCAGCAGCAGCGCGACCCGCATGGAGGTCAGCTGCCGCCAGAACCAGCGCGCCCAGCCGAGGACACCGAGGCCGGGCAGGATCGTCTGCTCCTCCTGCGGCGCGGTGGACAGCTGGGAGCCGGCCGCTCCCAGCTCCTCCCGGTCCCGGCTGGTGTCGGTGTCGGTCTTGCTCATCGGTCAGATCCCCACATTGAAGCCGCCGGACCAGGTCTGCATCTGCTGCACCAGGCTGTTCCAGGCACCGGTCAGCAGCAGCACACCGGTCACGATCATCATCGAGCCGCCGATGCGCGTCACCCACACATAGTGGCGCTTGACCCAGGCGAAGGCGCCGAGGGCCTTGCGGAAGCCGATCGCGGTGAGCACGAACGGCACGCCGAGGCCGAGGCAGTAGACGACCATCAGCAGCGAGCCGCGCGCCGCGCTCGACTCCTGGAAGGAGAGGAAGTTCACCGAGGAGAGCGTCGGGCCCATGCAGGGCGTCCAGCCGACGCCGAAGAGGGCGCCGAGCAGGGGCGCCCCGAGCAGGCCGCCCGTCGGCCGCTTGTGGAAGCGGAACTCGCGCATGGTGAACCAGGGCAGGAGCCCCATGAAGAAGACGCCCATGGCGATCATGAGCACGCCGAGCACCTTGGACAGGGTGCCCTGGTAGTCGATCAGGCTGGCGCCGAAGTAGCCGAAGAGCGCACCGCCGGAGACGAACACGGCGCTGAAGCCGAGGACGAACAGGGAGGCGCCGGCCACCATCCGCCCCCGTCTGGCCTCGGCCAGGTCGGTGCCCGCGACGCCGGTCACGTAGGAGAGGTAGCCGGGGACCAGCGGCAGCACACAGGGCGAGAAGAAGGAGACGAGCCCGGCGAGCAGCGCGACCGGCAGGGCGACCAGCAGGGCGCCGTGCAGGACCGTCTCGTTCCGGCCCGTCTCCGCGGCCAGCGTCAGCAGCGCGCTCACGTCACTTCTCCGCGAGGACCGGCTTGAGCATCTTCAGCAGGCCCGTGTCGTCGAGCGCCTCCAGGGCCCGCGCGGCGACCTTGCCGTGCCGGTCGATGACGAGCGTGGAGGGGATGATCTGCGGGTTGAGGGTGCCCTTCTTGAAGCGGAGCATCAGCTTGCCCGTGGGGTCGTACAGGCTCGGGTACTCGACGCCGTGCTCCTTCTCGAAGTTCACGGCCGGGGTGGTGCTGGTGTCCCGGGTGTTGACGCCGACGAACTGGACGCCCTTGTCCTGGTACTCCTTGGAGACCTTGGCGAAGTACTTCGCCTCCTCGCGGCACGGCCCGCACCACGAGCCCCAGACGTTGACGACGACGACCTTGCCCTTGTAGTCGGCGACGTTCAGAGTCTTGCCGTCGATGGTCCTGCCCGACAGGTCCGGGGCCGTGGCGCGCTTGCCGGCGGGGACGGTGTCGATGCCGTTGTTGCCGGTGACGAAGTGGGTGTCGCCCCCGCCTCCGGAGGTGCCGCCCTTACCGCACGCGGACAGGGACAGGGCCGCGACGGCGGCCACGGCGCTGAGCAGGACGGCGCGGCTACGGGTACTCATGTGAAAAGTTTCGCATGCCTGTTCCGGGGATCTCGCGCGCCCCCCTGCCGGGCGGAAAACCGCATTTCAGGGCGTATTTACACGGGACGTTCCCGACATACCGCCCGGCCGGTGGCGACGTCAGGCGGCGTCGGAGGAGGCGGACCCGCCGGCCCGCAGGAACTCCTTCCAGCCGCCCGCCGGCCGCTGCCCGACCCCGAGCGTGCGCAGCCTGGCCAGCACCTCGGGCTTCTGCACGTCCATCCAGTCCACGAACTGCCGGAAGGAGACCAGCCGCACGTCGGCGCCCTTCTCCTTCTCGCGCGCGATGTGCTTGAAGGCCTCCTCGACGGAGTCCATGTAGATGCCGCCGTTCCACTGCTCGAAGTGGTTGCCGACGAAGAACGGTGCCCGGTTCGTCTCGTACGCCCGCTGGAATCCCTGGATGTACGCCTGCGCCGACTGCTTGCGCCAGCCGGGGTAGTTGTAGGCGGGCGCCTTGGTGGAGTTCAGGGACTGGTTGGCGAGCATGTTGTAGTCCATGGACAGCACCTCGAAGGGACGTCCGGGGAAGGGTATCTGCTGCAACGGCAGGTCCCAGATCCCCAGCTTCTTCTCCGGCCACACCTGACGGCCGCCCGGCGAGGAGGCGTCGTAGCGCCAGCCCAGCTTCCGGGCGGTGGGCAGCAGGTTGTTCTGGCCGAGCAGGCAGGGCGTACGGCCGCCGACCAGCTCCTTGTCGTAGTCGAACGGCAGCGCGGGCAGGTCGGTCCAGCCGGTGTTGGTCCGCCACTCCTTCACGAACGCCTTGGCCTGCCGGATCTCGCTCTCCCACTGCTGCGGGGTCCAGTTGCCGACCGTGCCCGTACCGGCGCAGAAGTGCCCGTTGAAGTGGGTGCCGATCTCGTGCCCCTCCAGCCAGGCCCGCCGCACGTTCGTCAGCGTGGCCTTGATGTGCTCGTCGGTGAGGTAGCCGATGTCGGAGGCGCCGCGCGGGTTGTTCGGCGGCTCGTACAGCCGCTTCTTCGACTCGGGCAGCAGGTACAGCCCCGAGAGGAAGAAGGTCATGGACGCGCCGTGCTCCTTGGCCAGGTCCAGGAAGCGCGGGAAGAGCCCGTTGCCGACCTCGCCGGCGCCGTCCCAGGAGAAGATCACGAACTGGGGCGGGGTCTGTCCCGGCTCCAGCGGCTCGGGCTTGGCCGGCTGGTGCGGCTGCCTGCCGGTGAAGGAGGTGGAGCCGTCACCGATGGGCCGCGCCGGATGCGCGGTGCTCCCCTTCCCGTCACCGTCGCCCCGCCCGGGCTGGCCCTGGCCGGAACCGTTCCGGTGACCGCCGCCGTCCGAGGACGTGAGGCTCCCGCAGCCGGCGAGCGAGGCGGCGGCCGCCGCGCCCGCGCCGAGGCCGAGCATTCCCCGCCGGGAGAAGGTCCGGGAGAAGGTGGGCATGGAAATCCCCGATTCGTCGCTGCCTGCTGGTCACCCAGTCAGAGGGCAGGACGATCGGGGAGGTTCCGCAGATTCTTGTGTTTTTCGTAACGGAAACCGCAAAAGTGCGCTAAGCGATACCAAACGGACCGTCAGTGACGAGTGAACCCGGTCAGGCGCCGAACGCCTTCCCCTGGGCGGTGCCCTTCCCCTTCTGGGGCTTGGCGCCGGCGCGCAGGTGCACGGGGACCAGGTCGATGGCGGGCTCGCTGTAGCCCACGGACACGATCTTGTCACCCAGATATGTGAAAGTCGTCAGGGAGGCGAGCGTGCACTGCCGCTTGCGCGGGTCGTGCCACAGCCGGCGCCGCTCCACGTACGAGCGCACGATCCAGATCGGCAGCTGATGGCTGACCAGCACCGCCTCGTGCCCGCGGGCCCGGTCCTTGGCCGTGTTCAGCGCGCCCATCATCCGCACCACCTGGTCCACGTACGGCTCGCCCCAGGACGGCCGGAACGGGTTGACGAGGTGCTTCCAGTTGTCCGGATTGCGCAGTGCGCCGTCGCCGACGCCGAACGTCTTGCCCTGGAAGGCGTTCTCGGCCTCGATCAGCCGCTCGTCGGTGTCGAGATCCAGCCCGTGCGCCTTGGCGATCGGCGTGGCGGTCTCCTGCGCCCGCTCCAGCGGGGAGGCGCAGACGTAGGTGACGTCCCGCGGGGCGAGGTGCTCGGCGACCCGCTCGGCCATCTGCCGGCCCAGCTCGGACAGGTGGTAGCCGGGCAGCCGCCCGTACAGGACCCCGTCCGGGTTCGCGACCTCGCCGTGCCGCATGAGGTGGACGACGGTGACGTCCTTGCTGCTGTCGCTCATTCTGCCGTGGCCTCCGCAGCCGCCCGGGCCGCCGCCGGAAGGGCGTCGGCGATCTTCTGAAGGGCCCGCTCGTCGTGGGCCGTGGACACGAACCAGGACTCGAAGGACGACGGCGGCAGGTAGACGCCGTTCGCCAGCATCGAGTGGAAGAACGCGGTGAAACGGTACGACTGCTGCCGCTTGGCGTCCTCGTAGTCGCGCACCTGCCGGTCCGTGAAGAACACGGAGAACATGTTGGAGGCGCTCTGCACCCGGTGCGCGACGCCCTCCTTCGACAGCGCCTCGCTGACGAGCGTCCGGATCTGCTCGGCGACGGCGTCGACCTTGTCGTAGGCGGCGTCGTCGAGCAGCCGCAGCTGGGCGAGACCGGCGGCGGTGGCGACGGGGTTACCGGAGAGGGTGCCGGCCTGGTACACCGGCCCGGCGGGGGCGAGGTGGGCCATCACATCGGCGCGCCCGCCGAACGCGGCGGCCGGGAAGCCACCGCCCATGACCTTGCCGAAGGTCATCAGGTCGGGCGCGACGCCCTCGACGCCGTACCACCCGGCGCGGCTGGTGCGGAAGCCGGTCATCACCTCGTCGGAGATGAACAGGGCGCCGTTGCGCCGGCAGGAGTCCTTGAGGGCCTGGTTGAAGCCGGGGTCAGGCGGCACGACGCCCATGTTGCCCGGCGACGCCTCGGTGATCACGCAGGCGATCTCCCCGGGGTGCCGGTGGAAGGCCTCCTGCACGGCCTCCAGGTCGTTGTACGGCAGCACGATCGTGTCGCCGGCCTGGGCGCCGGTGACACCGGGCGTGTCCGGCAGCGCGAAGGTGGCGACCCCGCTGCCGGCCGCGGCGAGCAGCGAGTCGACGTGCCCGTGGTAGCACCCGGCGAACTTGATCACCTTGGACCGCCGGGTGAACCCGCGGGCGAGCCGGATGGCGGACATGGTCGCCTCGGTGCCGCTGCTGACCAGCCGCACCTGCTCCACGGGCGCCACCCGGGCGACGATCTCCTCGGCGAGCGCGACCTCGCCCTCGCCGGGCGTGCCGAAGGACGTACCGCGGGCCACGGCCTCCTGGACGGCGGCGATGACCTCGGGGTGCGCGTGCCCGAGGATCATGGGCCCCCAGGAGCACACCAGGTCGACGTACTCGCGTCCGTCGGCGTCGGTGAGGTAGGCCCCCTTGCCCGACACCATGAACCGGGGCGTACCGCCGACGGCGCGGAAGGCGCGCACCGGGGAGTTGACGCCGCCCGGGGTGACGACGGAGGCACGGTCGAAGAGCGCCTGTGACACGGGCGCGTCGTAGGGATAGGGCGTTTCGCTCATGGCACTCATGACGTGCGGCTACTCCGGCTTCTCGGACTCCGGTTGCGGGGTGACCTCCTCAGGGTAGGCCGAACCCCGCGCGGAGCCCCGGCCGGACCGCGGTGGAGGTGCCGATCACGGGCGGTGGCGGTCGCGAGACGGAGGCGGTGGCGGGCGCGAGACGGAGGCGGCAACGGTCGTTCTCGGACGCGGCGGGTCCCAAGATCACAGCGAGGCCATCCCTCATCTGCGAGACTGACACCTGATACACAGAGCCCATACGCACGTACTCATCAGGGGCCGGATGATCAGGGCCGGGAATCCCCCCGCGTGGACTGTTGTTCCACCGCACGTTTCGGCGGGCGGCCGTGGGGGAGGTCACTGACACGATGATCGGGTTGCGCGGCGGGGGCCACGCGTCCTAGAAAAGCAGTCGGGTGGAGATATGCATCGCGGTGGCGGACTGGGCGAGGGGACTGATGACCTGGGTCCTCGACGTGCCCGGCGGGGAAGGCACCGGCGCGACGCGGAGGAAACGACCGAGACACGTCAGACCGACGCACGGCAGACACAGGGTGTACCGGGCGAGCCCGAGCGGTACGACCGGCAGATCGACCGGGATCTCGACCGCCGGCTCGACCAGCGGGCCGACCGCCTCCGGGCGGGGAGCAGGAATGGTGGTCGGGTGGGGGTGACGTACAAATACTTCGGCGCGCCGGACGGCGCGACCGCGGCCCGCGTCCCCATCTCGATGCGTCCCGAAGAACTCGGCGGCGACGAGCTGGGCATGAACGGCATGTTCACCAAGATCAAGCCGGAGACGATGGCCGCGATGGTGCTGACCGGCATCGAGGGCGTCCCCCTGCACAAGGTGCCACCCCTGGAACTGGTCGTCCTGCACCCCGACTACGCGGTCGTCAAACTCCCCATGACGGTCGTCGACCCCCTCCGCGGCATCGGCGAGGAAGCGGTCGGCGCGGCGGCCTTCATCTGGTCGACGGTCCCCGACCGGGGCGGCCCGCGGGACGCGTTCAACGTGTACCAGTTGCTGCACGAGTGGCAGGACTTCTCGCACCGGCTGCACGAGGCGGGGCACCAGCCTTATTGCCTTGTGTGGCCCTGAGCAGGGGTTATTGGGTGACGGCGGGGTTTTCCGGACCCCGCCCTCGAGCGTGAGGCCCGGGTCCGAGTGGCCGAGGTACTCGGAGAGCGCCTTGTTGCTCGCCCCCGCGTCCAGGAGCACGGACGTAGGCCCGTCGGGCGATCCGCCGCGCCGCCGGCCCTCGGCCGGTGCGGTTCGCAGGAACCGATCAGGACACCCATCCCCCATATCGGGTCCAGGCTCTGCCGGTAGGCGGGGTGGGCGGCCTGGGCGGAGTTCAGGCAGGGCAGGACCACGGTCGGGACGCCCATGCCGTACGCCTCGCACAGAATGCCCAGGGGCGAGGGTGTCGGAGATGCCGGCGGCCCACTTGTTGATCGTGTTGAAGGTGGCCGGGGCGACGGCGATCGCGTCCGGGGGCGGCAGCGGGCGCGGGTCTCCCGGTGAGCGCCAGGCGGAGCGGATCGGGTAGCCGGTCCGGGCCTCGACCGCCTCCGCGTCGATGAAGCCGAGGCCCTGCGGTGTGGCGACGACGCCGACGTCCCAATGCGCCTCCTGATCGGAGGTGATCAGCTTGCCGACGTCACGGGCCACGCCTGCCGCGCACACGACGACGTACAGGAAGGGCTTCTTGTCCGGGGCGGTCGGCTCGGTCACGCGGGCACTCCCAGTCGGCGGCTGCAGTAGCGCGGTTCCGGCAGGCTACGTCGGCTGTCGCCCGGTTACAGGAGTGGGCGGGCAGGGCTCCGGCCCCTGCCCGCCCCGAAGAGGCAGCCCTCCCAAGGCCCCGGCGACTCAGCCGACAGCGCGCAAGGTCGGCAGGTTCTTGGGATGGTTTCGTTCGATCCAGCCCTTTCCGTCCGCCGCGATTCCTTCCAGGAGGCGGAAGGTGTGGATGAAACCGGCCGCGCTGAGGTTGATTTCGGAGATCTCCTGGGCGTTCTCGTCCGGCGCGAGTTGATGGGTGTCGGCGTCCGCGACACGAATGTTCCTGGACGGCCCGTTGGTGAGGATGAGCTCCAGGTCGTAGCCGACCTCGCTGCGCTCTGTGACCTGTACGGAGGACAACGCGTCGAACCGGTAGTTGCTTCGCTGCCTGGTCCCGCGTTTCGCGTCGGTGAAATCGAAGTCCGCGCTGATCTCACGAACGCCGTCCTGTGTGACCAGGAAGAGACGGAAGTTGTAGCGCGAGTACCGCCAGGGGCCGCCCTTCACCCGCCCCCGCCTGTAGGGGCGTGCGGGTGTCACCAGGATGGTGTGGGTGATCAGGTCGCTCCAGGTGAGCTGGTAGTGGCGGAGTGCTTCGTCGACGAACAGCGTCTTGTCGCAGGTGAGCCAGGTCTCCATTTCCAGCTCGCTGGGCCGCGTGGCGTCCAGGAACGACTTCCAGTTCTGGTACGCCGCTTGCCGCGCGGCCAGCCGCTCCTGGTACTCCTGGGTCTCCTCGGCCACTCGGCGCTCCTCGCCCCGGGCCTCCAGCCACGAGGACGCAGCCGCGCGTCCGGACCAGACCACGCCGACCACGGCCAGGACGGCCAGCACCATGTGCGACGCACCGGCACCTGAGGCCACCGTGCCGAGCAGGGCCAGAGTCGTGAAGCCGAGGATGACGAGGGCCACCACACACAGCGCCTTCGCCGACGCCGACGTCTGGTTCTGGTGGCGGCGGTCGAACAGAGTGCCTGTGCTGTACCGGTCCCGGGCGTCCTCGGCGAGATGGCGGATCAGCCAGTTGACCCGGTCCACGCTGATTCGGCTCTCGCGGTAGAGCACCGCGATCTCGGCGACGAGGCTGTCGCGGATGTGGCTGGTAAGACCGAGCCATTCGTGCGGGGCCAGTCCATGAGGCACACGCACACTGAAGTAGTGGTCGAACGAATGGCGGACACGGTTGGTGAACCCGTCCCCGGGCGAGGCGGGATCGCGCGGGTGCGGCACCTGGAACATACGGTTCCTGGCCCTCAGTTGGTGCTCCTGGTACCACCATCGGCTGCCGAAGTGCGTCGCGGTCGCGCCCGCGCCGAGCGCCACCAGTAACTCGACGGCTGCCGCGGCCGGATCCGCGATCAGGGACACGACACAGAGGAACGCGGTCACGACGACGAACAGACCGACTCGGACCGGGATGGCCGCCTGGGCGGCGGCAGCGGTGCTCGGGCGGGGCGGCAGGGCCCGTGGCCCGATGGGGTCGGGTTCGAAATAGGCCCAGACCCGTTGGATCCGGCCGTTGCCGAAGCGAGCCGCCTCGGCCCGTTCGCGGTTCTCGGCCCACAGGCTGTCCTTCAGCCCCCCGGTGAGCACGAGGTCGAAGTGGTGGAGGATCTCGTCCCGCCGGTGAGGTGACAGGGCTCGCAACCGCTCCCCTACCCGTCCTGCTTCGCCGTCCGCCGTGCTGAGCGTCGCCAGCAGTTCGAAAGCGACGCGCAGAGCGTCCTTCCACTCTCCCTCGGCGTAGGCTCCTACGAGCCCGGAGGCTTGGTGCAGCCACCGGATTTCTTCGGTGCCGAGGTCGTGGTAGGCGCGTCCACTGAGCATGGCGAGCACCCCGTGGAAACGGACTTCCGCGTTGTCGTATCCGTGGGCGATCGCGTCACTGATCATGTCGCGAGCACGGCTGGGAATGCCGTCCTGAAGGAACCGCACACCGACCTTGTACTTCTCCTGAGGCGACGCATCAGGATGGACGAAGTAGACGTTGGAGTTGTGCACGGTCTCGGCCTGGATTCCGACGGTGGAGTCGTATGCGGCCGAATTCTGCGTGACATGGCTGCCGTCGATCATGACAAGTCACCCGCCGCGACGACCAGCGGCGCCAGCGTGGACACGAGTTCGGGAAACTCGGCGACCAGACCGCGTAACCTCTTGAGCGCCATGGTCGCCCTCTTGGACGGCTCGGGGGCCTTCTCCGTTGCCGCCCGGCGGGCGAAGCCCAGCTCGGCCAGTGCCTCCCGGTAGGTGTCGTCGTCGAGAGCGCCCCCGGCGTGGTGACGCTTCAGGTGCTCACGGAAAGCGTCCAGTTCCGCGACCAGGTCCGCCGGACCGGCCACCTTCGGGTCCGCGTTCACGTAGACGCTACTGCCCTTGACGGAGCCGGCCATGATGCCGACGGTGCTGTTGTGGGCGGTGTTGCTGACGCGCTCTTCGAGTCTGTCGGCTGTGGGGGGCCTGTCTGCCTGGGACACTGCGGTCTGCTCCTGTTCCCTCACGAGTTCCACGGCCAGCCGTGTGGCGAACGCCGCCGCGTTCGCCGCGGCCCGTGGTTGCCGGTCACGGTCCTTCGCACTGTTCTTCGTACCGTCCGCCCGGTCGCTGATTCCCCGGATGATGGCGACCGGTGCCCCGTTGAGATGACCGGCCTGCGCCACGCCGGCCGCCTCCATCTCGATCGCGAGCGCGTCGTTGTAGTGCTGCCGGATCCACCGTGCCTCGGCGGAAATCTTCGAGTTCTGTACGACCTCCCCGGCGGCGATCGCGCCGAAGCGCACCTGCGGGGCGCGCCCTTGACCGGGCGTGTCGTCGGCCCAGTCGTTCACGCGAGCCAGATGCGAGCCGAGCTGACTGATGCCGTGCGCCGTCTCCCACACCCGGGGACGGGACTTGAGCCCGTCGTCCTCGCTGGTCCCGCCGTGGTAGGCGTACACGTGTGTCGCCATCACCACGTCGCCCAGCCTGGCGGTGTCCCACAGCGCACCGGCGACGCCGACGAACAACACGGCCACCGGCGAGAACTCCTGTATCGCGCGCTCCGCGATCACCGCGGCGGAGTGATTCCCCTTGTTCGTCAGGCCGAGCGCGACACGACACGAAGTGCCCCGCACGGTTCCCACCTCGAACAGCGTC
The DNA here is from genome assembly GCF_040704085.1 of Streptomyces sp. NPDC047841. Taxonomy (NCBI): domain Bacteria; kingdom Bacillati; phylum Actinomycetota; class Actinomycetes; order Kitasatosporales; family Streptomycetaceae; genus Streptomyces; species Streptomyces sp. NPDC047841. Next base: position 13,483 of record NZ_JBEYRP010000002.1, on the reverse strand, counting down.
CCGCGCTCATGACGGTGTACCTGTACGTCGGTCAGTTTCCGGTGCACGGCCTGGTATTCAAGATTGAGGGCGGTGAGGATCACCACCAGGTCTTTCGACATCTATTCCCCTTCCTCTCTCGTGCCCTCTTCCGTTGTAGACGGCACAGGTCTGATCAGCGGCGGGAACAACACCTTCTTGGGACCGGCCCGGTACAGCCGGGCGGGCCGTCCTCCCGTGCTCCTGCGTCCGGAGTCGGCGGGAATGATGAATCCCTCCACGGCCTGGACTTTCCGGTAGAAATTACGGGTATCGAGTTCGGTGCCCCACACCGCCTCGTACACCTGCTGCAACTCAGCTATGGTGAAGAGTTCTCCGCAGAACGCCGTGGCGAGCGCCGAGGATTCGAGCTTGGTACGCGCGCGTTCGATTCCGTCCGTCACGATCGAGCGGTGATCGAAGGCCAGTTCCACTTCACCGGACAGGACGGCTTCCGCGGGAACCCACGCGGCATCCGTGGCATCCGTTCCCGCGACCGGTTCGGGGAGCCCCGGCGCGATCGCCAAGTGGGCCACGGAAACGACTCGTCCCCTTGGATCACGGCCTACGTCCCCGTAGATGGCCAGTTGTTCGAGATGCACCCATCCGGCAGTCAGAGCGGTCTCCTCACTCAACTCACGGTGGGCGGCGTCCAGGATCTCCTCGCCGGCGTGATTGAGGAATCCGCCGGGCAGAGCCGGCATGCCCTGGAAAGGATCTTCGCCCCGCTCCACGAGCAGGACACACAGCTGCCCCTCGCGCAGCGTCAGGATCACGAGATCGACCGTCAGGAGCACAGGCGGGGGTGACCACGCGTCAGCTTGCATGCCGCCTACGGTACTTGGGTTTCTGTCAGTTTAACAAGAAGGGGGATGCGGAGGCCGCTCGTGCGGTAAGGCGGAGGCGCTCGGAGCGGTCACGTCGTCGAGGAATCAGCGCGCACCCGGTGCGCACCTCCCCTGCGGGCCGATCAGGAGAAGGGCGACGTCGTCGCTGCGGGGCATGGTGTGGCGGGCGTGGGTGATGAGGGTGTCGGCCAGGGCGTCCATGGACTGGTTCCGCTCGTGGGCGAGCCGGCCGGCGAGGGCCGTGATCGCGTCCTCGATGTCGGTGCCGGGGGTCTCGACGAGCCCGTCGGTGTACAGGGCGAGCACGGCACCGGGAAGCAGCGGGACGTTCACCGTCGGGTAGTCGGCGGCGGGATCGATGCCGAGCAGCAGCCCGGGAGGCAGCCGGAGGATCTCGGTACGGCCGTCCGGATGGCGCAGGATCGGCGGTGGATGCCCGGCGGTGGCCAGGCAGGCGCTGTGGCGGACGAGGTCGAGGTCGGCGTAGAGGCAGCTGGTGAACAGGCCGGCGTCGAGATCGGTGAGCAGGCGGTTGGTGCGGGCGAGGACCTCGCCGGGGGGTGCGCCGGCGGAGGCGTGGACGGCGGTGCGGACCTGCCCCATGAGGGTGGCGGCCTGGACGTTGTGCCCCTGGACGTCTCCGATGGCCGCGGCGACGGTTGTCTCGCCTAGGCGGATGAGGTCGTAGAAGTCGCCGCCGACGTCCATGCCGTAGCCGGCGGGGAGGTAGCGGGCGGCCACGTCCAGGCCGGGGACGCGGGGCAGGGTGCGGGGCAGCAGACCGGCCTGGAGGTCGTGGGAGAGCTGCTGCGTGGCGTCGTAGAGGCGCGCGCGGTCCAGCGCCTGCGCGATCAGCCCGGCGGTCGAGGTGAGGACGGAGCGCTCCTCGGTGGGGAAGGCGCGCGGCCGGTCGTAGGCGAGGACGAGTGAGCCGACGGGGCGTCCGGAGGTGATCAGCGGCAGGAACGCCCAGGCGGCCATGTCGTCCTGGAGGACGGCGGGAGGATAGGCCGTCCTGAGGTCGCCGAAGGTGCCGAAGAAGCTCGGGATCCCTGTCGTCAGGACGTGCACCGCAGGGGTGTCGGACGACAGGGGAACCGCGTCGAAGCGGTCCATCAGCGCGGCGGAGTAGCCGCGGAAGCCGATGATCCGCAGTCTGCCCTCCTCCGCGGCCATCAGGGCGAGGGCCTGGGCGCCGAAGGCGGGCAGGATCTGGTCGGCGACGCGGTCGACGACGTCCTGGACGCCGACCGCTTCGGTGAGCGTGGCGGCCAGGTGCATCAGGTGGTAGAGCGCCGTGGCCCGGCCGGGTTCCGCCGCGGGCGCCGGGTGCAGCAGATGCGGAGGAGGTACGGCGTCGGCCGAGGACGCGGGGACGACGCGCACGCTGATGCCGGACGCGTCCGGGTACAGGTGGAACGACAGCCACTGGTCAGGGGGCCGCCGGGCGGTGAAGGACGTCGCCCGGCGGCTCAGCACGGCGGCCCGGTAGCGGTCTTCGGCGACCGGATTGTCCAGCCAGGCGAGCGCCTCCCAGGGCCGGGCGCCCAGCAGGTCGGGAATGCCGGCGCCGAGCAGCTCCGCCGCCGCGGTGGTGAGGAAGGTGATCCGGCCGTCCGGATCGAGCGCGCAGCAGCCGCTGGGGAGGCGCTCGGCGAAATCGGCCGCGGCCTGGGCCTCGGCCGGTCCGGCGGCACGCTTGCGCGACGGGGACAGGATCCGCGGCTCGGGCCCGGCGAGGACACGTCCGCTGTCGGCGGCCCGCCGCAGGATCGGGCCCAGGCGGCGGCAGGCGTCGGTGATCAGCGCCCGCTCCTGTGCGCTCAGGGTGGCGGGGTGCGCGCTGGACCAGTGCAGCACCAGGCCGCCCCACGTCCGTGCGCCGCTGCTGACCGGCGCGGCGACCATGGTGAACGGGTGGGGCAGGACGAGCGCCAGCTGCGGGTAGCGGCGCGCCAGCTCCTCCTGGCTGCCGATCCACACCAGGGCTCCTTGTCGTACGGCGTCGCTCACCGGGCTCGCGGCCTGCAGCGGGACGCGGGCCCAGGGCGAGGCGATCCGCCGGGAGATCCCGCCCAGCACCGCGAGCTGGAGCACCTGCTCGTCCGGGGAGAGGACGTAGAGCCCGCCGGCGTAGGCACCGGTCTCGCGTGTGCAGCGGTCCAGGACGCAGTCCACAGCCTCCGGTCCGGAGCCGGGGGAGCGGGCGTCGGTGGCCGTGCCGGACACGCTTCACGCTCCTGTGCGGGGGCACCGGCGGCGGCGAGAGGGCGGCTCCGGCGGCGCGGCACCGCGCCGGCCGGACCAGACGGCACTCATATACGGACCATACGTCCAGCGGGCGGTGGCGGCAGCGCGCTGTCCCCACGGGCCGGCCGGCCGGGGCGGCCGGCACGGGGGCCGTCGCCACCCCGCCGTGCCGACGGCGCCGGCGTCACCTGGCCGTGCTGACGACGGGGGCCAGCAGTTCCAGGGCCTCCTCCCAGCGGAAGCGGTCCGCCGCGCCGTCGGACTTCGGCGGGTGGTGTCCGGAGGAGCCGATCAGGACGCCCATCGAGCGCAGGCGATCCAGGCTCTGCCGGTAGGCGGGGTGGGCGGCCTGGGCGGAGTTCAGGTAGGGCAGTGCCACGGTCGGGACGCCCATGCCGTACGCCTCGCACAGAATGCCGAGGGCGAGGGTGTCGGAGATGCCGGCGGCCCACTTGTTGATCGTGTTGAAGGTGGCCGGGGCGACGGCGATCGCGTCCGGGGGCGGCAGCGGGCGC
>NZ_JBEYRP010000002.1:0-9755 GCF_040704085.1 Streptomyces sp. NPDC047841 | reverse complement strand
CGCGGGTCTCCCGGTGAGCGCCAGGCGGAGCGGATCGGGTAGCCGGTCCGGGCCTCGACCGCCTCCGCGTCGATGAAGCCGAGGCCCCGGGGCGTGGCGACGACGCCGACGTCCCAGTTCGCCTCCTGGGCGGCGGTGATGAGTTCGCCGACGTCAGGGGCGACGCCGCTCGCGCAGACGACGACGTACAGGAAGGGCTTCTTGTCCGGGGCGGTCGGCTCGGTCACGCGGGCACTCCCGTTCGGCGGTGGATACGGCGAAGTCCCGGCAGGCTACGTCGGCGAAGGCGGGAAGGGCAGCCGGTGCGTGTCCCCGTGCGGGGCGGCGGCGGGCCGGCCACGGGCCCGGACCCGGCCCTCGTCGGCTCAGGTCCCGGTGGCGTGGGCGACCGTGATCGCGTCCGGCGCGGGCAGCGCCGGCCCGGCGGACGCCGCCGTACCGGGCAGGAGGCGCAGGGCCGCGTCGGAGGGGGTGCCGGGTGCGGCCGTGTAGGCGATGAGGCGTTGGCCCGCGGGGCCCGGCAGGCACAGGTTCTCGAAGCTCAACTCCAGCGTGCCGACCGCCGGGTGGCGCAGGGACTTGCTCCCCGAGGCGCAGGTGCGGACCGGGTGCCGGGCCCACAGGGCGGTGAACTCGTCGCTCCGGATGGACAGCCCGCCGATCAGCTCGGCCAGTGCGCGGTCGTCGGGGTGCCGGCCGGCGACCAAGCGCAGGGAGGCGACCGCGAGGTGGGCCTCCTCCTTCCAGTCGGCGTACAGGGCCCGGTACCGCTCGTCCAGGAACAGCATGCGGACGAGGTTGGGGCGGGCGGTGAGGGTGTCCGGGGCGTCCCCGGGCAGGTGCGCGGCGAGCAGGGCGTGGCCCAGCCGGTTCCAGGCCAGGACGTCGTTGCGCCGGTCCAGGATAAGCGCCGGCACGTCGGTCATGGCGGCGAGCAGCTGACGGGCCGACGGGGTCGCGTGCTCGGCACGGGGTGCGGCCGGGCGGCGCCGGGCGGCGGGGCGGGCCAGGTCCCTGAGGTGGGCGGTCTCGTCCTCGGTGAGGCGCAGGGTGCGGGCGATGGCGTCCAGCACGGAGTCGGAGACGCCGGCCGCGCGGCCCTGTTCGAGGCGGGTGTAGTGGGTGATGCTGACGCCCGCGAGCAGGGCCAGCTCCTCGCGACGCAGCCCGGCGACCCGGCGGCGGGCCGGCGCGGTCGCGAGGCCGACGTCCTGCGGCCGCAGCGCGGCACGGCGTGACTTGAGGAAGGCTCCCAGTTCGGACGGCGCATCCATGCAGGCCTCCGGGGGGTGTGGCGGGCGCCGGCGCGGGTGCGGGGCGCACGCCTTCCGGGTGTACGGCGGTCGCCGTCCATCCTGCCCGGCGGGCGGCGTGAGCGGGACACCCGAAGGTGGTCACGCGATGACCACCCTCGCGGTGGGCGGTCGCAGGGGGGTGCTGGCCGGGGCGGGCGGCACGGACGACTCTTGTGGCCGGCGGAGGCGCCGGGCCCGGCACCTCCGCCGCACAGCGGCACCTCCGCAGGACACCGGCAGTCCGGAGCACCCGCGACCCGGATCACCCGCAACCCGGATCACCGGCACCTCCGCCGACCCCGGCACCCCCGCAAGAACCCCGCACCTCCACCGACCCCGGCACCTCCGCAAGAACCCCCGCACCTCCACCGACCCCGGCACCTCCGCAAGAACCCCCGCACCTCCACCGACCCGGCGACCACCGCGCGGGCGCTCCCGCCGCCCGTCGGCACCCCGCGCCATCCGTGAACGCTTCCGCAGCAGAAGGGACCGTCCCGTCATGTCCGTCACCGTCACCCCTCGGCCACCCGGCGTCCCCGCCGTCCTCACGCCCCGGCTCCGCCTGGTGCTGGTGCTGCTGCTCGCGGCCCAGTTCATGCTGGCCGTGGACTTCTCCATCCTGAACGTGGCCCTGCCGGTGATCGGCGCCGGTCTGGGCTTCCCGCTCGCCCGTCTCCAGTGGATCGGCACGGCGTTCGCCCTCTGCGCTGCCGGGTTCACGCTGCTGTTCGGGCGGGTCGCCGATCTCTTCGGCCGCCGCCGGGTGTTCCTGGCCGGTCTCGCCGTCCTCGGCGCGGCCTCGCTGGCGGGCGGACTGGCGCGCAGCCCCGACGTGCTCATCGTGGCCCGGGTGTTCCAGGGGCTGGCCACCGCCGCGGTGACCCCGGCCGGTCTGTCGCTGCTGACGACGTCCTTCCCGGAGGGCCCGCTGCGGGAGAAGGCGCTCGGGCTGAACGGGGCGCTGATGTCGGCCGGTTTCACCACGGGGGCGATCCTCGGCGGCCTGCTGACCGACCTGCTCTCCTGGCGCTGGGCGTTCTTCGTCAACGTACCGGTGGCCCTCGCCGTGCTGCTCGTCGCGCCCACCGTCATCGCCGAGTCCCGGCCCGAGCAGCGGCCCAAGACGGATGTGCCGGGTGCCGTCACGGTGACGCTCGGACTGCTGGCCGTCGTCCTCGGTCTGACGCAGGCCGGTGAGCACGGCTGGGGCGCGCCGGACGCGCTGCTGCCGCTGGCGGCCGGGGTGGTGCTGCTGGGGGTGTTCACGGCGGTGGAGCGGCGGGTGTCCGCGCCGCTGGTGCCGCCGCACGTGCTGGGCAGGCGATCGGTGGCGTGGGGGAACGTGGCCGGTCTGACCGCGTTCCTGACCGAGACGTCCCTGGTGTTCCTGCTGACCCTCTACCTCCAGGAGGTGCTCGGCTTCTCGCCGTTGGCCGCCGGGCTGACGTTCGGTGTGCTGGGCGCGGGGACCGTCGTCGGCGGCGCCCTCGCCCCGCGGCTGATCGGCGGGCTCGGTGCCACCCGGGTGCTGCTGGCCGGCGGCCTGGGCCAGGCCCTCTGCACGGCGGCCCTGCTGGGGCTCGGCACCGGCCGTTCCTCGCTGTGGCTGCTGTCGGCCGCGACCTTCGCGGGCGGTGTGGGCAACATGCTGGTCATCGTCGGCTTCATGGTGACCGCCACCTCGGGTCTCGCCGACCGGGAGCAGGGACTGGCCACCGGGCTGGCGACGATGACCCAGCAGGTCGGGATCACCATGGGGACGCCGGTGATGAGCGCCGTCGCCACCGCCGCGATGAGCGGTACGGGGGCCGTGGCCGTCCTCGGCGGTCTGCGGACGGCGATCGCGCTGAACGCGGCCCTCGTACTCCTGGGCACCCTCACGAGCGTGCTGTTCCTGCGGGACGGGGCGCACCGGCACCCGGCCGGCCGGTCCAGCTGACCGGCGCCGGCCGCCCGGCCGAGCTGAAGCCGGCCCGCCGGCCCCGCCCCCTCGAACGCCCGCACCACGTCCTGCCGGGTCCCGGTGAAGCGGGCCCGGCGGCGCAGCGGGCCGGGACCACCCGCCGGGTTACGAGGAGGCGGGCGGCGGTGGCCGTACCGGCGCCGTCGAGGACGGTGCGCGGGCCGCGGGCCGTACCGGGCCGCTGCCCACCCCACCGCCCGGATCGTGGAGCACGCCCCGGCCGCCCTCGCAGCCGGCGCCGCCGACCCGCTCACCGGGCCGGACGCGGAATGCCTCACGACCTGCGCATCCCCGCCCCGCGACCCCAACCCGCCCCACCACGGCCACCGCCACCGGTACTCCACCGCCACGGCGACCACGCCCACGCGGCCCGCCTCACACCCGCCACAGAACCGGCCGGCCACCACACGGCCCGCCACCGGACCGGGCAGCCGCCGCACGGCCCGCCGGTGGGCGTCAGCAGTACGGCGGCTGGTTGGTGAGTGACGCCGCCACCCGCATCCACACCCCGAACTGCCGGTACAGCGCGGGCAGTTGGCCGCTCGCCCGGACCGTCCTGGGGTCCTCGGCCGTCACGCCGGGGATGCCGAGCAGGGTCGCGGCGACCGAGGCGGACTGCCAGCGGACGGTCAGGGTGGCCTCGGGGGCGGAGGGTGCGGGGCGGCGCGGGCCCTGGGACAGCGCGCGGGTGACCGCCTCCTCGATGGCCCCCCGCGCCTCCGCCTCCGGCCGCAGCTCGGCCGCGAACCGGTCGCGTGCGTACTTCACCGGGACGGTGACGACCGACGCGTCCCACTCCGTCATCTCCGCGCACGCCGCGTCGTCACCCGTGAGGGCCACAATGGGCACCCCGAGGGCGGCGGCCGTGGCGTGGGCGAGGCCTATCTCGCCGACCGGGCGGCCGTCCAGCCACATGTCCTCGATCTCGTGGCCCATGAAGCTGTGGCTGAGCACGCCCAGCGCACCGGCCCGGGAGTGGTAGCCGACGCACAGGGCGGCGTCGTACTCCCCGGTCAGCCCCTCCAGCATGCCGAGCTGCTTGGGCTTGCCGCGCACCAGACGGGCCGCCGGGTGCAGCGCGCCGGGGAGCAGGTTGCGCATCGGCCCGTGGGCGTCGTTGACCAGGATGCCGGTCGCGCCGGCCGCCAGCGCGCCCCGTACGGCGGCGTTCACGTCCTCGGCCATCATGGTGCGGCCCCGCTCGTAGTCCCGGCCGCCCGGCTGGACGTCGTCGGCGTCGACGAGCCCGGTGATGCCTTCCATGTCCACGCTCATGTAGATCCGCACGGCGTCGACCCTAACCGACCCTACGTATTGTAGGTTCCCAAGCGCCGACGGCCACCGGGCCGTGCACACGTCTGTTCAACGGGGGACCCATGCAGGACACCACGGAAGCGGAGCCCGGCACGGAGGTCTGCGCACGCAGTCTCGCGCCGACCCTGACCGTGCTGATCGTCAGCCTGGTGATCGCCGCCGTCGGTGTGTACGAGCTGTGCGGCTTCGGGCTGCACAGCCTGGACCGGCGTCCGCACCTGTTCAGCGACGGCCTCGCGACCGGCGGGGTCATCGTCGCCGCGGTGGCCGCCGGGGCGGCGGTGGGCAACCTGGCCTGGCTGCTGACGGCGGCCCGGCGCGGAGGCGGCGACTGAGGGCCGCCGCGGGAGGGGAGGCCGTGCGCCGGCCGTGCGGATGCATACCCCCTCGTTACCCTACAAGCTGTAGGGTCGGCGGTGCCCCGTCCCCGTCCCCAAGGGTGACCAGTCGCCATGCCCGCACCACAGACGACGTCCGAACAGTGGACGACCACCGCACGACAGTCCTCCCCCGTCCCGCCGCGGCTCCCCGCTCCCCGCCGCGCCGTCCGCGTCCTCACCCCCCGCCTCCCGCGCATCGGCGGCGACCACCGGCTGCGCGCCCGCGCCGCCACGGCCACCGTCTGGTACCTGCGCCTGCTGGCCGCGCTGAACCTCGCGGCGGTCGTCTCCCTCCCCTTCCGCGAAGAGGTCCACGAACACAACGCGGGCCAGTTCTTCACCCCCTACCTGGCCACCGCCGGCCTGGTCTCGGCGGCCCTCGCCCTGTTCCTCGCGGTGGTCATGCGCCGCCGCAAACGAGCCGCCTGGCTCTTCAACCTGCTCCTCGCCGGCCCCCTCCTCGGCCTCTACGCCGCCGCCCTCACCCGCGCCCCCTACCGCGAGCACGCCTTCAACTGGGTCTCCACCGCCCTGACCGGCCTGTTCGTCGCCGCCCTGCTGCTCGGGCGCCGCGAGTTCGACGCCATCGGCGACCGCTCCAACCCGCGCCTGGCCCTCGCCACCGGCATCGGCGGCATCCTCGTCGGCGGCGGCCTCGGCACGCTCCTCGTCCACGCGACGAACAAGGTCACCGGCGCCGGCCTCAAGGACGAGATCGCCTACACCCTGCTGCGCGGCATCAGCGTCGGCCCGCTCGCCGACCACGTCACCGCCGTACAGGCCCCCCGCTGGGTGGACGTCATCGTCAACATCCTGATGGCCGTGGCGTTCCTCGCCGTCCTCTACGCCTGCTTCCGCGCCCCGCGCGGCGCCTGCCTGCTCGCCGAGGAGGACGAACACAGGCTCCGCGACCTGCTGGAACGCCACGGCGAGCGCGACTCCCTCGGCTACTTCGCCCTGCGCCGCGACAAGGCCGTCATCTTCTCCCCCAGCGGCAAGGCGGCCATCGCCTACCGTGTCGTCGGCGGGGTCAGCCTCGCCTCCGGCGACCCGCTCGGCGACCCCGAGGCCTGGCCCGGCGCCATCGACGCGTGGCTCGCCGAGGCCCGCCGGCACGCCTGGACCCCGGCCGTGATGGGCGCGAGCGAGGAAGCGGGCACGGTCTACGCCCGGCACGGCCTGGACGCGCTGGAACTCGGCGACGAGGCGATCGTGGACCTCGCCGACTTCACCCTGGAGGGCCGGGCCATGCGCGTGGTCCGCCAGGCCCACAACCGGGTCCGCCGGGCCGGCTGCACGGTCCGCGTCCGCCGCCACGAGGACATCCCGGCCGAGGAGATGGCCGTCCTCGTGGACCGCGCCGAGCACTGGCGGGACGGCGCCACCGAACGCGGCTTCTCCATGGCCCTCGGCCGCCTCGGCGACCCGGCCGACGGCCGCTGCGTGATGCTGGAGTGCCGGGACGCGCAGGGCGAACCCCGCGCCCTGCTCAGCTTCGTGCCCTGGGGGGAGCGCGGCCTCTCCCTGGACCTGATGCGCCGCGACCGCGCCTGCGAGAACGGCCTGATGGAGTTCATGGTCGTCGAACTCCTCCTGCACGCGCAGGAGCTGGGCATCGACCGGGTCTCGCTCAACTTCGCCATGTTCCGCTCGGTCTTCGAACGCGGCGCCCGCCTCGGCGCGGGCCCGGTGCTGCGCCTGTGGCGCTCGACCCTCACGTTCTTCTCCCGCTGGTGGCAGATCGAGTCCCTGTACCGGGCCAACGCCAAGTACCGCCCCGTGTGGGAACCCCGCTTCCTGCTCTTCGCCAAGAGCAGCGACATCCCGAGGATCGGCCTGGCGAGCGCCCGCGCCGAGGGCTTCCTCACCCTGCCGGGCCGCTCATAGCCCCGCGTGCCACAGGACGGGCGGCCGCACGGAGGCGACCGCGTCACCGGGGGAACAGGAGTCCGTGCCGTCAACGAACACCCGGGCATACGGCGACGCCACGGCGGCGAGCACGGCGGACGGATGGGCGCACCTACGCGTCCCGGGATGGGTACACGTACCCAACCGGCGACAGCGGCCGGCCACCTGCGCCCGCACGCCTCAGGTACCGCTGCCGCCGCCCGGGACGATCCCGCCGCCCACCGTGAAGCCGATGACCGCTCCCCCGCCCTCCCGCCGGAAGGCGAACGGCGCTCCGCCGTGGGCCATGGCGATCTCGCGGACGATCGACAGGCCGAGACCGGAACCGGGCAGGGAACGGGCGTCGGCGGCGCGGTAGAAGCGGTCGAAGATGCGGACGAGGTCGCCCTCGGCGATCCCCGGCCCCCGGTCCCGCACCTCCACCCGGACCGTCCCCGGCCGCGCCGGCCCCGTGATCCCGATCTCGATCGGCGCCTTGCCGTCCCGGTCGAACTTGGCCGCGTTCTCGACCAGGTTGGAGATGGCCCGCTGGAGCATCCCGGCCCGCCCGTCGGTCGTCGTGTCACCGCTCGCGCGCAGCACGATCTCCCGGCCGGTACGGCGCCGGGCCAGCCCCACGACGTCCTCGGCGAGGTCGGCGAGGTCCACCCGCTGGGGCGGCTCGCTGTCGGACTGCCCGGCGGCGAGGTCGACCAGCTCGTTGACCAGGTCGGTCAGCTCCCGGGCCTCCTGGGAGAGGTCGGCGACCAGCTCCTCCCGGGTGGCGGGCGGCAGCTCGTCGATCCGTCGCAGCAGCGAGATGTTCGTACGCAGGGAGGTCAGCGGCGTGCGGAGTTCATGGCCGGCGTCCTGCACCAGCCTGCGCTGGTCCTCCTCCGACTGCGCGAGCCGCCCCAGCATCCGGTCGAAGGCCCGGCCCAGACGCCCCACCTCGTCCAGCCCGGCCACCGGCACCTGGATGCCCAGCTGCCGGGTGCGGGCGACGTCCTCGGCGGCCGACGTCAGGATCACCAGGCGCCGGGTGATCCGCCGGGCCAGCCACCAGCCGAACAGCCCGGCCGCCACCACGACCGCCGCCATCAGGATCAGCGTCCGCTGCTGGAGCGCCCGCAGCAGGTCCTCGGTGTCGCTGAACTCCTGCGCGACCTGGACGGCCCCCCGCCCGTTCCCGAGCGAGACGGTGGCGATGCGGAACAGGTCCGCGTCCACCCGCACGTCCTTGTGCTCGACCACCTGCCCGGCCGTCCGCGCGAGCGCCGTGGCCCGGTCCCGGGAGGTGACCGGCAGCACCGGGCTGCCGTGGTCCACGATCTGCCCCCGCGCGCCGAGCACCTGGACGTCGGTGCGGGCGGGACGGACCAGATCGTGCCCCGGACGGGAGGAGGAGAAGTCCTCCGGACCCATCCTGTGCTGCCGTACCTCGTCCCGGACGTCCTGCACGACCTGCGTGAACACCGACTGCTGGTCCACCCGGACGAGCCGCGCGGCGGAGTTGTACGACATGATGCCGACCAGGATCGTCACCGCGGCGGTGACGGCGGCGAAGGAGACCGCGAAGGTGGTGCGCAGGGAGACCAGCTTCGGCCGGGGCCGGTCCGGCAGCCACCGGCGGCCCACCTAGTCCTCCCGCAGCACGTAACCCACGCCCCGTACGGTGTGGATCAGCTGCGGGGCGCCGGGCTCGTCCAGCTTGCGGCGCAGATAGCCGACGTAGACGGCGAGGTTCTTGGAGCCGGGGCCGAAGTCGTAGCCCCAGATGCGGTCGTAGATCGTGGAGTGGTCGAGCACGATGCCGGCGTTGCGCACCAGCAGTTCCAGCAGCTCGAACTCGGTCCGCGTCAGCTCCAGCTCGCGCCCGCCGCGCCAGGCCCGGCGGGCCTGGAGGTCCATGCGCAGACCTGCGGCCTCCACCTGCCGGTCGGAGGACACCTGCGCCTCACGGACCGGGCCCTCGGGGCCGCCGCCGGGCACGGACACCGGGCTGGTACGGCGCAGCAGCGCGCGCAGCCGGGCGAAGACCTCCTCGACGTCGAACGGCTTGACCACGTAGTCGTCGGCGCCGGCGTCCAGACCCGCGATGCGGTCCGCGGTCTCCACGAGGGCGGTGAGCATGAGGATGGGCGTGCGGTCCCCCTCGGCACGCAGCACCCGGCACACCTGGAGCCCGTCGATGCCCGGCATCATCACGTCGAGGACCAGCACGTCCGGCGGGTTGCGGTGCGCCTGCGCCAGCGCTTCCACGCCGTCGGCGACCGCCGTCACCTGGTACCCCTCCAGCGTCAGGGCACGCTCCAGGGCATGACGGATGGCACGGTCGTCTTCGGCGAGCAGCACAGTCTGGGGCACATCCCCAGTCTGCCAAGGCGTCCGGCGGTTCGACCGGGCCCGCCGGACCTACGATCACCCTTTTTACCGGCCTCTCACCGAGGAAGAGACAACCGGTGAAACCCCCGGACCGCTCCGCCGACGGGAACGGTCACAGGCCGGCGCCCACCCGAGACGGCGGCCTCTCAGCCGGCCGGGTCGGGTGGGCGGGCGCCCTCAGCGCCCTCAGCGCCGCAGCGCCGCGAGCTGTTCGGCGAAGGGCACAACGGCCTCCTCCCCCCGCCGCGGAGCCAACGGCATCAGCGCGGCCAGCTCTCCCGCGGCCCGTTCGATCCGTTCGGCGAGCCCTTCGGCGCCCCAGTCCTCGGAGGCGGCGTAGACCCCGGTGGGGACGACGACGGCGCGGAGGTAGGCGAACAGCGGGCGCAGCGCGTGTTCCAGTACCAGCGAGTGCCGTCCGGTGCCGCCGGTGGCGCCGATCAGGACCGGCTTGCCGGTCAGCGCGTCCTTGTCGAGCACGTCGAAGAAGGACTTGAACAGGCCGCTGTAGGAGGCGCTGAAGACCGGCGT